>CAZBKR010000109.1:0-6430 GCA_964492455.1 uncultured Oscillospiraceae bacterium | reverse complement strand
TGGTGTTCGCCCCGTTGACGATCTCGGTCAATTCGCTTGTGATTCTCGCCTGGCGAGCCTGGTTGTTCCGCAAGGTCAGTTCGTCGAGCATTTCCTTTGCGCTCTTGGTCGCGTTGTCCATCGCCATCATGCGGGCGGTCTGCTCGCTGGCAAACGCTTCAGCCAGGATACCGTAAATCATACCGTTCAAATAGGTATCGGTCAGGTAGTCGAGCACCGCGCCGGCATCGGGGTAGTACTCTACCGGTTCGTCCGGATTGATCGCGCGGTAGGAAGCGCCTTCCTCCGGCGGTACCAGCTGTTGCAGCGCAACCGTGTTGACCGGTACCACGCGGGTGATCACCGGATGCATGCTGATCGCGGAGACGATACGGGTATAGATGAAATAGACCAGATCGGCTTTTCCTGAATCGAACAGATCGACGACAAAGTCCGCGATGTCCCGCGCACGGTAATACGTGGGCGACGCGATCGGATAATTGAAGTCTCTGTCCACCTCAAAGCCCGAGCGGATCAAACGATCCTTGCCGATGGTACCGCATACGTACAACCGGGTATCGGTCGAGAGTCCTTTTTCCACGTTCTCCCGTTCTTTTTCCCGGATATAGGTTTCGGCTGTGTTGATAACGTTGAGGTTGTAAGCCCCTGCAAGGCCCTGATCTCCCGTCATGACAAAGTATGCGATCTTCCAGGTCTCTCCCTCTTCCTTCTGACGCAGTGTGAAGAATCGGTCCTGGAGACGGGTCTCACTGTTCTCGATGTCGATCATGGTCGCGGCGCAGCGCGTGAAAAAAGGCATCGCGCGCTCCAGCTGGATGCGCGCGTTGCGCATTTTGACCGCGCTGATCAACTGCATTGCGCGGGTCATCTGCTGGATATCCGTGACGCTTCGGATTCGTTTTCTGATGTCGTTGAGTTGTTCCATGGCCAGCTCCTGTCAGTCCCGGTCTTCCGGCGGCTGCTCGGGGTGGTTCTCGGCCATCCATTGCGGCAGATAGTCTGCGAGATTCGATTCGATCCGGGCCGCCGCCGCGTCGTCGAAGGTGCCGGTTTCAGCGATTCCATCCAGCAAATCAGGCGCAGCGGATTTGAGAAACTCGACAAAATCAGCGAAAAAGGCATGAATGTCTTCCCGTTCCACTGTGGAGAAACCGCCCTGGTTGGCGATGTGCAGCATCACGACCTGTTCCTCTACCGGAACCGGATGATACTGGGGTTGTTTGAGAATCTCGCTGAGCCGTTCTCCGCGCCGGAGTTCACGACGGGTTTCCTCGTCGAGTTCCGAACCGAATTGCGAAAAGGCCGCAAGTTCCCGGTACTGTGCGAGATGGATGCGAAGGGGGCCGGCCACCTTCTTCATCGCCTTGGTCTGCGCGGCGCCGCCGACACGTGAAACTGAAAGGCCCACATTGATGGCCGGGCGCTGGCCGGAAAAGAAGAGCTCGCTCTCCAGATAAATCTGTCCATCCGTGATGGAGATCACGTTGGTCGGAATATAGGCGGAAATGTCGCCGCTTTGGGTCTCGACGATCGGGAGGGCGGTAATGGATCCGCCACCCGCAGCTTCTGACAGGCGGGCAGCCCGCTCGAGCAGTCTAGCGTGGAGATAGAACACGTCTCCCGGAAAGGCTTCGCGGCCAGGCGGCCGGCGCAGCAGCAGCGACAATGCGCGATACGCCTGCGCATGCTTGGTGAGGTCGTCATATACGATCAGCACGTCCGCATGCTCGCTATACATGAGTTCTTCGGCGATCGCACATCCCGCGTAGGGAGCGATGTACTGGAACGAAGCCGGCATGCTCGCGCTGGCGGCTACTACGGTCGTATAAGACAGTGCGTTGTGCCTGCGCAGGGTGTTCACGACCGATACGATCGTGGACATCTTCTGCCCGATCGCCACATAGACACAATTTACACCTTTGCCGCGCTGGTTGATGATGGTGTCGAGGACGATCGCGGTTTTGCCGGTCTGCCGGTCGCCGATGATCAGCTCGCGCTGACCCCTTCCGATCGGGGTCATCGCGTCAATGGCGGTCATACCGGTCAGAAGAGGGGTATCGACCGGCTGACGCTCGATGATCGAAGGCGCTTCGGCCTCGATCGGGCGCCGTTTGCGGGTGCTGATCATGCCCAGTCCATCGACCGGCGCGCCCAGCGGATCGACGACACGCCCCAGCAGTTCGGTCCCGACCGGGACGTCCATAACGCGGGCGGTTCGTTTGCAGACCGATCCTTCGTGTACGTCCAGGATATCGCCAAGCAGGATGATGCCCACGAGGTCGGGCATTAAGTTCATGGCGATTCCTGAAGTGCGCGAAGTGAAAGCGATCAGCTCCCCGTTAAGACAATTGTCTAAGCCGGTGACGTAAGCGATGCCGTCCTGGACCCGTTCGACTTGTCCGACTTCATCGACCGCAAACCGCGTCGCGATCGAAGACAAGGTTTCCTGCAGACCATCAACCACCAGCTGCCTGTTTTTTTCTTCGGTCGGAATCGGTTCCATCGCGCCGTCGAACAAGATATCCTGTCCGCTGGCGGCCGGTGGCTCGTCGAATTCTTCCAGGCTCTTTTCCAGTGTCGCGCGAATGATGTTTCCAAAGTCGTCCTCGGGTTCGATCGCACCCAGCGGATCCGCGTCTTTCAATCGCGCCGCGATCCGGGCGAGTTGCCCTTTGATACTGTAGTCGTAGCGGAAATCGCCGGCGAATATGACGATACCGCCGATCAAGGTCTCATCGACCGATTGTTTCATCTCATAATGTTCGATTCCGTTTTGCTGTGCGAAGCGTGCGGCGATGACTGCCGCTTTCTCCGGATGAATGGGGGTCGCGGTGACAATGCGAATGACGCGCAGGACAGGTCCAGCCATATCAATGCACCCCTGCCGCACCGGCATCCGGCAGATCCGCTCCGCCTTTGCCGCGCAGCTCGTCGTCGATCAGGCCCTCGACCATTTCTCGCTGACGGCTTTCGTCCATATACTGCTGGATCACCCGCGAAGCGATCCGGACCGACAGATCGGCTACCTCGCCGCGCATCCCCTCGAGCAGGGTTGTGCGCATCCGGTCACACTCCGCGTTCCCTTTGGCGACAATGCCGGAAGCCTCTTCTTTGGCCTGTGCCAAAATGGAATCCGCCTTATTCTGTGCGGACAGGCGCGCGTCCGAGACGATCGCCGAAGCATCCCGCTTGGCGTCGTCTACTGTTTTTGCGGCCTCACGGAACCGGAGCTCCGCCTCTTCCTCGCGCTGACGCGCTGCCTCCAGTTGTCCCCGTACCGTGGCTTCCCGCTTCCGTATAAAGCGGATCGCAGGCTTAAACAGGAACCGCTTCAAGATGACATAAGCCACCAGCACATCAATGATTGTCAGTACGACCGTGACGAGATAACCCGCCAGGGCTTCCGGTTCAAACACGTTGCATCCCACCTATCCCGAACATGGGCACCATGCACTCCGAGGCGGAGCGGGCGTCCTGTGCGTGCCTGCCGGCACTTCCTAAAATGCGAAAATCAGCAGCAGGCTGATGACCAGGGCATAGATCGCGACCGACTCGATAAATACGATGGCGATCATCAGCATGCTCTGGATGCGTCCGGCCATTTCGGGCTGTCGCGCCGTAGACTCCAGTGCTTTGCCTGTGGCCATCGAGATACCCAGTGCGGCGCATGCGCCGACCAGTCCGATTGCGAGAGCCGCTCCGAGAGCGATAATGCCGTTGTCCATGTGGTCTTTCCTCCGTTGAATGAAATAAATCGGATTGAAATATGCGGGGTACATCCCAGCCGGTTCGCTGCAGGCGAAGCGGTCAGTGAGACGGTGCGGCCTGAGACCGTTTTTTTGCCTGTTCCATATGGGTGTGATTGGCTTCCAGAATTTCTCCAACGTACATAACCGTCAGATAGGTGAAAATCGCCGCCTGTAGAATCCCGTCCGCCAGATCAAACCACAGGCCAAGCACCCCGGGCAGTCCCAACGGGAGTACGATCCGTACGAATTCCATCAGAATGTAGGCGCCGAACACGTTGCCGAACAACCGGAGCGCAAGAGATAGAATGCGGATCACATAGTCGAGAATGCGGAAAGGAACCACCATGCCGACAGGTGTAGACAGGCTTTTCCACATGCCTTTGGGTCCCACAAAACGGAAACCGATATACACAACAAACAGAACCGACAGAATGGAAAGCCCAAAACAATACCCCGGATTTTTGGCCGGGGGCGATACGCCGATAAAGGAAGAGATGTTGGCCAGCGTAATCACCAGCGCGACCGAACCGACAAAAGGAACCACCTGGTCTGTCTGTTCGTCGGTGAGATCGTTGGATTTGCACAGCGAAGACAAGATGCCGATCAGTCCTTCGGTGAGCAACTGCCGGCCGCGGGGGACCGGACGGAAAGATCGTCCGAAGAACAGCGCCAGCAAAAACAGAACCGCGACCACACCCCAGGAGACGACGACCGCGTCAGGTACGGGCAGACTCGCGCCGAACAGCTCAATCCGGAACATGGTGCGGGGTACAATCATCTCGGAAATTTCGGCACCGATATCGCCGATTTGAAACACCTCTGCGATCCGTTCCTTCAGAGCCTCAAAAAAACGTTCCCACCATCCCATGTGTGTCACCCGTTCTCCGTTTCCACAAACCGGACCATTTCAACCCCGGCCGCTTCGAGCATGTCCGTGGCGAGCGCGTCGGGATAGTCGCCCTTGTACACAATGCGAGCGATGCCTGCGTTGATCAGCATCTTGGCGCACAGGGAACAGGGTTGGCAGGTGACATAGACGGTGCCGCCCAGTACAACCGACCCGTAGCGCGCGGCCTGAACCAAGGCGTTCTGCTCGGCGTGAATCGCTCGGCAGAGCTCATGGCGTTCGCCGGACGGCACGCCGAGCTGCTGACGCAGACAGCCGACCTCTTCGCAGTGCGGTACGCCGGAGGGCGCACCGTTGTAACCGGTAGAAACGATGCGGCGATCACGTACGATCACCGCGCCGACCTGACGGCGCAGGCAGGTGGAGCGGGTTTTGACCAGCTCCGTGATCTGCATAAAATAACTGTCCCATGAAGGGCGCACGGCAATCCTCCCATGCTTTGCAAAATCGCTATTTGACCATTATAGAACGGGTTTCTCCGATGTCAAATGAATCACGCCGGAAAATGAAAAATCGGGCAACAGGCCAGGTCTTGTGCCGACCTTGGCAAGTGGCCCGATTCGCGAATCCCGTCAGGATCCGAAGGGGGTCTTACTTGGTTCCGAACAAACGGTCTCCCGCGTCACCGAGACCGGGTACGATATAGGCATGGTCGTTGAGCTTTTCATCCAGTGCCGCACAGAACACGGGAACGTCCGGATGGTCATGTGTCAGTCGCTTGACACCTTCCGGAGCCGCGATCAGGCAGACAAACTTGATGCTCGAAATACCACGCTGCTTGAGAAACGTGACCGCCGCGGAAGCGGAGCCGCCCGTTGCCAGCATGGGATCGAGGATGATGACCTCACGTTCCGCACAGTCGGTAGGAAGTTTACAGTAGTACTCGACCGGTTCGCGGGTCTCGGGATCCCGATAGAGCCCGATGTGACCCACCTTGGCCATCGGGATCAACTGCAGCATCCCGTCGACCATGCCGAGTCCGGCGCGCAGGATCGGAACCAGTGCCAGTTTCTTGCCGCCGAGCACTTTGGATCGAGCGACTGCGATGGGGGTCTCGATGTCGATCTCCTTGAGGGGGAGAGAACGGGTCACCTCGTAGGCCATGAGCAGGGAGACTTCGTTGACCAGCTCGCGGAACTCCTTCGTGGTGGTGAGTTTATCCCTCAGCAGGGATATTTTGTGCTGGATCAACGGGTGGTCGAAAATGAAGACGTTGTCACTCATGGGATTCTCCTTGCGTTTTCTCATACTTCTTTCGGAAACAGGACATAACGGTTCCCGATCCGGCTATTTCTCCAGGTCCATCAGTTCGTTCACACGAACCTGATGGCGTCCGCCGGCTTCGAAGGCTTCGCCGAAAAAGGCGTCTGCGATCGCACAGGCGACTCCCGTCCCGACAACGCGCGCGCCCATCGCGAGAATGTTCGCGTCATTGTGCTGTCTGGCCATGCGTGCCATATATTCATTGGTGCAAAGAGCGGCCCGGATCCCGTCGATTTTATTGGCCGAGATCGAGATGCCCAGTCCGGTCCCGCAGACGAGAACTCCGAAATCCGCTTCTTTGCGGTTGACCTTGCCGGCTACCTGCACCGCTGCGGGCACATAGCTCGCGGGTGTTTCGTCCGTATCGGTGCCGCAGTCCTCACAGAGATGTCCCTGTGCGGCCAGATGTTCCATCACGGTTTTTTTGAGCCGATATCCGGCGTGGTCGCTGCCGAATGCGATTTTCATGGTGTTTCCTCCGGTGTCTGGTCTTCCGTTTATTCTATCACTC
>CAZBKR010000108.1:0-6461 GCA_964492455.1 uncultured Oscillospiraceae bacterium | reverse complement strand
CGCAGGCCACCCGGTTGAACTGGTCCCGCATGAACCATCGTTTCACATATCGCGCAAACTGGAAAAACGCGGTCATACCGACAAAATAGGCGGCCGACAGCCATACCTGCCGCGCTGTCCCACCGCCTGCCGCGTCGAGCAGCCGTCCCATCAGGATAGGACCCAGTACAATCATGGTGTTGTACAGGATGCCACCGATCGACGAGACGATGAACTGGAACCGGTATTTCCACAGGTAAGCGGGCAGTGTTTCGCGTCCGCGGGGCGGCCCGAATCGTTTCATCTGATTCGCTCTCCTGTCAGGATGGGTCTTCGAAATGCGTCTCCGTATGCGGCAAACGGATTTCTTTGAACAACTCGTATGCTTTTGCACGGGCACGGTCGAGCACCTGAACTCCGGATTCGGTAATCTTGTAATACTTGCGCCTCTTGCCGGCGACCACACGATGGACGCTGTCGATCAATCCGTCTTCTTCCATCGCGTGCAGTATGGGATACAGTGTCCCGGCGCTCATGGAATACCCATGCCTGCCCAGTTCTTCAATCAGCCAGGCACCGTAGACCGGTTCCTGACCGGCGTGATGCAGAATGTGGATACTGATGAATCCGAGAAACATACGGCGGATCACGCGACTGTCCATATAAACGCATCCTTTCTGTAACGAAAATCGATATCGGCATCCGATATCGATATGGTATCATATTGATCACACCCCCCGGCATTGTCAAGGGACAAGGCATAAGGAGGTTCCCATGACGCACGACCATCAGAACCAGACCCGATATCGAGAAATCGCCCGCGTGTTTTTGCGGCTGGGATTGCTCGCGTTTGGCGGACCTGCCGCCCATATCGCGATGATGGAAGACGAGATCGTCACCCGCCGGAAATGGATTTCCAAAGAGCGGTTCGTAGATCTGCTCGGATTTACCAATCTGATTCCAGGGCCTAATTCGACCGAAATGGCCATCCACCTCGGACTCGAGCGGGGAGGCCGCCTCGGCCTGCTGATCGCGGGTACCTGCTTTATCTTTCCCGCTATGGCGATCGTCCTGCTGTTTGCCTACGTGTATGTCCGGTTCGGCTCGATCCCCACGGTTGCACACATCTTTGACGGGGTCAAGCCGGTTATCCTCGCGGTGGTCGTCCAGGCGCTTTACCGGCTGGGCATTCTGGTACTCAAAAAGAAAGACGCTGCAATTCTGGCATCCGGAGCACTCGCGGCCTCCCTGCTTGGGGTACGGGAGATTCCGATCCTGCTGGCAGCCGGTCTGCTGCTGCTTGGCTGGCGATCGTTCCGGAAACGCGGGACTTCCACCCGGCTGATGGTCGTGGATCCGATGTCACTCGGGTTACTGTTTCTGCTGTTTCTTAAGATCGGATCGGTCCTGTATGGGAGCGGATACGTACTCCTCGCGTTTTTGCGGTCCGAGTTCGTAGACCGGTACGCGGTTCTTTCCACGCAGCAGCTGCTCGACGCGGTCGCGGTAGGACAGTTCACCCCCGGACCCGTGTTCACGACAGCGACCTTTATAGGTTATCTGATCCGGGGTGTGCCGGGTGCACTGCTTGCGACGGCCGGTATCTTTCTCCCGTCCTTTGTCCTGGTGCTGCTGTTTCATCCGCTGATCGACCGGATGCGCCGGTCCCCGGTTGTATCCGATGTCCTGGATGGGGTCAACGCCGCTTCGATCGCCTTAATGGCAGCGGTCACGCTGGTGCTGGGACGCGCGACGCTGGTCACCTGGCCGGCAGTTGTCCTCTTCGCAGCCAGCGCATTTCTGCTGATCCGGTATAAGGTCAACGCGACCTGGCTGATCCTGGGTGGCGGCGCGGTCGGCGTTTTACTGTCGCTGCTGTAGACATTTTCCTACCATAAAAAGCTATGATGTGGGGTCGGGAACCGGCGCCTCCTGTGATTCCTCTTCCCCGAGAAATGGCGCGTACATCATAACCGCATGGTTTTCCGTAACGTATTCTTCATCGAGATAGCTCCCGTCCGGATCGTAACGCAACCGGAATAATTCGTTGTGCCGGGAGAACCCGCCCCAGTATTCCCGCCGGATCTCATGGTTACGTTCGACCACCCGATATACATTTGCCGGGGGAGCGGATGCGCGCCACTCGCCCTCCAGATTTTCTTCGCCCACACGGAGCGACAACTGAAAGTCCATTCCCGTATCGTTACGGACCATGAGATCCCGGTAGGGATAGACACAGGTCGCGCCGCTTCCGAACGGCAACGTTCGGTTGACGTCCGGAAAGACGTCGTAGGAGTGCCGGAACCGCTCGGAGATGGTCAGATCCGTGTGCAACGTCATCCAATACAGTAGATTGGTGATCTGACACAGACCGCCGCCGATGCCGGGTTTGACGGACCCGCACTCCAGTTCGAATCCGAGTATGTATCCCTGGCGCGCGACCGGGGGGCGCACCCTTTTCCAAAAACTCAGTGTTTCACCGGGATGCAGTATGAGTCCGTCCAGTCGGGCGGATGCCACGCGCAAATTCGTGACTTTGTTGTATTGGTACACCATATCGACATTCTTGAGCGGACGAATCAAAGGGGAGTCGTGCGTCGCATGTACATGCGGCAACCGATCGACGGTCTGGACATGGGCAAACCGGATGCGGCCCGACCACCACAACAGGTATCGCCTTCCCTTGTAGTACATCCGTCCCAACTGACGACGGATCAGACCGCGCCGGATCGGGCGGATATCATCCGGATCCCTGCGTCGGTCGAGCAGCAACCGGATACGTTTTGTAGTCCCCATCTTGTCCCCCTTCTCCGTTTCCCCTATTCTGCGATTGACCAGTATCCGACGCACAGCAAAACAGCCTGCACACTGGCGAGGATTCCCACCAGATTCGTTCCGCGAAGTGAAGAAAGGATAATCACTGCTTGCCCTCCTCCCGGAGTCGTTCCAGCCATCTCAGGATCACCATTTCCAGATCCCGGATGCCGGTCAAATGGCCCGCCCGCATGACATTGGCGATGTTTTGCCGTGTTTCTCCCGTCACCTCCGCCAACCGGCCCGGAAGTCCGCGTAACGTGCGGAACCGGCGCAGGACCCCTTGCGCGCCGGCAGGGTCATCTGTGATCCATTCTACAATAGATACTTTGTCAAAATCAAAGTTGTCTTCTTTGGATTGATACATCGGATGATCTTTTATCAGTCCGTCGATGTCCGGAAAAACCGAGGGATCCATTTCGTGCCGCAGCAAAACCGGAACCATCGCTTCCGAAAACACCAGAAGCTGCTTCTGTTTGCGGGTCAATGCGATCCGCATCTCATGCTCCCGGATCAGGAATTCGTTGGTAAAGACGTCTGTAGAGGTGCCGGTGAGCAACGCGGCCTTCCCGCCGGCCTCTTCCGCCAGTTCAATCGCGCGGCGGGCACGGTGGTACGCGGTGCCGTCTTGTTCGGTCGACGGTCCTCCCTCCATGCGGAGCGTCCAGTCTCCGACGCCGATCCCCATCCGCAGCGCGACCGGCACATTCAGGGTTTCCAGTACCCGGAAGTACCGATAGGCAGCGGCAGGCGAATGAAACAAACCCTGGAATTCGTCTCCGGCGGAAAATCCGACCGGGATCGAAAGCGACGGCGCGAACAACCGGTTGAGAAAAGCAAGACACCGGAGCAGGCGTTCCTGGAGCGCTTGACGCTCTTTGCGCTCATATTTGCGCGATTTTTCGATGTCCACCATGAGAGCGGTATAATTTTTCACATCGCATCCCTCCCATCTATGTGAAGAGTAGCATGAAAAGGGCCATTACGACAACTCTTTTTAGTTGCTTTTCATTCTGGCAATGGTTTTTAATTGCTTTTTGCTGATGCAACTCCTTCACCACGAGCAAGGTATACTCTTGTTGCGGAATGCCCGCTCCCGTCCGTCATTCTACGCAACGGATTGCGAAAGGGGGAAGCATGTCCTGGTCCTGGAATCCCTGGCACGGTTGTCACAAGATCAGCCCCGGCTGCGCACACTGCTACGTGTACCGCCACGACGCGAGATACGAGCGAGACCCGGCGGAGGTACGCAAGAACGCGGACTTCGGGCTGCCGGTCCGCCGGGATCGGAATGGGCATTTCAAGATCCCGCCGGGCGAGCTGGTCTATACCTGCTTCACGTCGGATTTTTTCCTCGAGGATGCGGACACGTGGCGCAAAGAAGCCTGGGACATGATTCGTATGCGCGACGATCTGTCATTCTTCCTGATCACCAAACGGATCCACCGGTTTTCGGTCAGTCTGCCTGCGGATTGGGGGGAGGGATACCCGCATATTTCCATCGCGACGACGGTGGAAAACCAGGATCGCGCGAACTTTCGCATGCCGATGTATCTCGCCGCGCCGATCCGACACAAAAGCATCGTATGCGAACCCCTGCTGGAGCGAATCGACCTGAGTCCTTATTTGTCCGATGCAATTGAACATGTGACGGTCGGGGGCGAATCGGGCCATGAGGCGCGCGTGTGCCGATATGAGTGGGTGCTGGACATCCGGGAACAATGCAGACAGCACGGCATCCCGTTCCATTTCAAACAGACGGGGGCTCTGTTTGAAAAAGACGGCCACACCTATCGTGTCCCCCGCGAACACCAGCACAAGCAAGCCAGGAAGGCAGGGATTGATCTGCCGTAAGGTGTGACATGCGGCACTCGTTTAGATTCAATCGCTCTCCGGCACAAGAGGTTCCGGCAAGGACGCCTGTCGACGGCGGGTGAGCCATTTTTCCAGGAGCAGCGATATAAACCAGCCCACCACCGGATGAACCGCCAGGCCTGCAACGGTACATACCCCTGCCGTCACCCGGCCGGAACCGGTGCGGAGGGTCGCCAGACCGGCTTCCAGCAAGGGAAGATAGATTCCAAAGAGCAGGACCATCCACAACAACGGGGGGAAGACCGCCAGATCGATAAGCACCCCCGACAAACCCGCCAGGATTCCAAAAAGGCCCAGCCAGAGAGCGCTGCGGCGGAGCGGACCGCGTACGACACCCAGCGGGATCATAAAGCTGCGCCAGACCGCAGCGGTCTGCGCACCGCCGAGCAGCACGCCCGCCAGGTTCCGGACCGCGACCAGATAGGCGGTCTTACGAAAATCGATGGTCGGACCGGCTCCGGCATCGCCGCCATCTCTTTGCAGGATCGCCTGTACGGCCAGCGCGTCGATCGGCCACAACACGAGAACAAGACAGACATAAGGCGCGGCACGTACAAACCCTTGCCACTCCATGCCCCAACCGATCCCCCACAGCTCCTGCCACCAGCGTGCCGGGTCGACGATGGGCAATCCGACGCCCGTACTCCACTCCGGAAACCGTCCGAAAACAGAGGCAAGGAGCAGAGCGGTGGCAGCACACACCGGAATGGTCAGCCAGCGCACGTGGAACCGTTTGAGCAGGATCGACCAGAAGACACCGGTACCCAGCAGCAAAAGAACAGGCAGGATACCGTTCACCGAGACAGCCCAACGGTGCAGGCCCGACAGACCATTATGAAAACCCATGAGGGAAAACAAAACCAGGATACCCCCACGCGTACCGGGACCGTTGATCCGCATGAGGTGATCCTGCCAACCGAGCAAAGCGGTCAACAGCCCCGCTGCCCCCGCGAGTAAACCGAACGGCAGGGGATGCACCCCGGCGGCCGCCATCGCAGGCACCAGCACAATCAGCGGGGCGAGGGTACCGGGAGGACCGGCCGGCACCCGCAGTGCGACCGTCACGACGAGAGTCAGCACACTTGCAAGGATCAGTTCAAGACGGACATTCTCCCGCACAAATGCCGGGTTCTGGATACCGAGCGCGGTCGCCCAGGCAGAAGCGAAAGCGGCAACCAGCGCGATCTTGCCGACCACGCCCGACAGCGCGGGGATCAGACTTTTGATCCCGTCACGACGTTTTTCCGCCGCATCAGAAGATCGTGCGCTTTGAAGAAAAGACAATGGCTTTGACATGCATGAATCCTTTCTGATTCATGCAAAAATACCAGTAAATTGAGCGAAAATCAAGCGATATCCGAGAATAATTGCATATTATCCATTCGGATTATGCAAACCTTACAGAAATACTCCTGTCAACTCACCCTTCAATGTCGAAAACCAATCTCATCGAGGATCCGCTCCACCGTGCTGACAAAACTGTCCTCGGCCCCCCAGGAAAACGAAAAAAGCGCACCTTGCCCGCCACCCGATCCGATGGCGTCCACCTGGACCTGGCCGCCCTGACCGGTCACCACAACCGTCAGACTGGCCCGGTTGGACGCGCGCATGAAATATTTCTCGAATACCATGACCACCAACGTGCCGTCACCCAGCCTCCGCTGGACGCTGTCGACCAGCGAACAGCTCAACCCGCTCGATTCAATACGGTCGGCCAGCTTGGAGGCAATTTGAGTCGCGTCACCATTTCCGTAAAGGGATGTTTTTGCCATCTGTTTTCTCCTGACTGTGTT
>CAZBKR010000107.1:0-6563 GCA_964492455.1 uncultured Oscillospiraceae bacterium | reverse complement strand
TGCCCCTTTTTCTCCCTTTTGACATTCCGGTAAACCGTTTCATCAGCGTTTTGGTTTCTTCGTATTGATTGACCAGGCGGTTGACCTCCTGGACTGTGGTGCCTGCGCCTGCCGCGATTCGTTTGCGGCGGCTGGCGTTCAGCACGCCAGGGTTGATCCGTTCGCGGCGGGTCATGGAACGTATGATGGCCATGCTCCGATCCATTACCCTGGGGTCGATCTGCGCCTGATCGAGCTGTTTTCCCTTCATACCCGGAATCATGCCGAGGACATCCTGGATGGATCCCATCTTTTTGACTTCCTCGAACTGGCTGAGCATGTCTTCCATCGTGAACTGATCTTTCAGGATATTGTCCATCGTCTGACGGGCGCGCTTTTCATCCAGCGCTTCCGACGCCTTTTCGATCAAGGTCAGCACGTCACCCATCCCCAGAATGCGGGATGCCATCCGGTCCGGGTAGAACTCTTCGATGTCCCCTACCTTTTCGCCGACACAGGCCAGCTTGATGGGTTTACCGGTCATCCGGACGATTGAAAGAGCTGCGCCGCCGCGCGCATCGCCGTCCAGTTTGGTCATGACGAAGCCGTCCAGACCGATGCGCTGGTCAAACGCCAGTGCGATGTTGACCGCTTCCTGTCCGATCATAGCGTCCACGACCAAAAGTTTTTCGGTCGGACGCACGATTTTGCCGATCGTTTCCAATTCGCGCATCAGCTCTTCGTCAACCGTCATGCGTCCGGCGGTGTCCACAATCAGGGTGTCACACAGCAGATAGCGCGCCCGGTCGAGCGCGGCACCCGCAATCGTTGCGGCATCTGTTTCTTCCGGCCTTGTGAAACAGGGCACTCCGATCTGGGAAGCCAGAATTTCGAGCTGCCGCGCTGCTGCGGGACGATGCACGTCCACAGATGTCACCATCGGCTTTTTCCCGCGTTTTTTCAGCATGAGTGCCATTTTGGCGGCGGTGGTGGTTTTGCCCGATCCCTGCAGTCCGTAGAGCATATAGACAGTAAAGCCCGAAGGAGACACTGCCAGTTTACCGGCGGCACCTCCGAGCATATCGATCAGTGATTCATGGACGATTTTGACAACCTGCTGTCCCGGTGTGAGGCTTTCCATCACTTCCGAACCGCGGCATTTTACGGAGATTTCAGACACCAGGTCTTTGACGACCTGGTAATTCACGTCCGCTTCGAGCAGTGCCATGCGGATTTCCCGCATCATATCTTTGACGTCCTGTTCGGTCACGCGTGATTTTCCACGCATACGGTCAGTGATGGCGCCCAGTTTTTGAGAAAGACTTTCAAATAGAGGCATGGTTCCTCCCGTTATTGTCGTTTACAGTTCTTCTGCCAGCCGGAGCAGGATGCGACGCGCGGTGTCCCGGTCGTCCGCATCCAGAGCTGACAAAGCCTCGGACGCCCATTGGCGATGCCGTCCAAATCGTGAAGCCAGACCCAGTTTGGATTCGAGTGCTTCGAGTGCGGTTTGTGCGCGACGGATCCGGTCATGAACCGCCTGACGGCTGACACCTGTATCCTCCGCGATCTCAGACAGGCTCATGTCTTCCGCATAATAAAGCTCAACCGTCTCCCGTGCGCGGTCGGAAAGCATCTGACCGTAAAAATCGAGCAGAAGACACATGCGGGTATGAGGATCCATGTCGTCAATCGTTTTTTCCACACCGGAAGAATACTAGATCGATGCAAAGCTGTCAAGCAGATTGCCTTTACAGCCCTTTCTCCTCTTCCGGCAGCAGGGTACGAACAAACGAGTCAGGATCAAAATCGACAAGGTCGTCCACCTGTTCTCCCAGTCCGGACAGAAGGATCGGCACCCGTGTTTCATAGGCGACCGCCAGAGCGACGCCCCCTTTTGCGTTACCATCCAGCTTGGTGATCGCGATTCCGTCCACGTGAGCGGCCTCGGTAAAAGCGCGCGCCTGCAGGACCGCATTCTGGCCGGTGGTGGCGTCGATGACCAGCAAGGTGGTGCAGACCGCGTCCGGGGCTTCCCGGGCGATGATGCGGCGGATCTTGGAAAGTTCGTCCATCAGGTTCTGTTTATTGTGCAGCCTTCCGGCGGTGTCGACCAGCAGCACATCCGCTTTTCTTGCCACGGCGGCATGGATTGAATCAAAGACCACCGCTGCGGGATCCGACCCCTCCGCATGTGCGATCACCGGCGTCCCTGTCCGCTGCCCCCACACCTGAAGCTGTTCAATGGCGGCCGCGCGAAAGGTATCTGCAGCAGACAGCACGCACCTGAGTCCATCGTTCCGGAACCGTTGACAGAGTTTGCCCGCCGTCGTCGTTTTGCCGGTTCCGTTGACCCCGACCATCAGTATAATATTCAGTGATCCCCGCTTGATTTCGAGAGAACGCGCTTCTCCCAGAATGGACATCATCTCAGCATGGAGGGTTCCGGTCACCGCTTCCGCGGACGCGTCCCCGGTCTCCCGGATATTCTGCCGCACCTTTTCAAGCAGCTCTGCCGCACAGTTCGCCCCGCAATCCGCCTGTACCAGCAGTGCTTCGAGATCGTCCAGCATGTCGTCGTCGAACCGGCCCATCGATGCCGCGATCCGCGTAAAGCCGGCGGATACAAAGTCCCGGGTCTTCTTCATCCCCGCACGAAAACGTTCCAGCAGATTCATGATAAGACTCCTGTCATTCTCCCAGTTTCATCGAAAGCACCTTGGATATCCCGCGCTCCTGCATGGTGACGCCGTAAATGGTCTCGGCCGCCTCCATCGTGCCTTTGCGGTGCGTGACGAGGATGAACTGCGATTCTTCCTGATATTTTCGCACGTAATCCGTAAACATGTAGATGTTCGCGTCATCCAGTGCTGACTCGATTTCGTCCAGCACACAGAACGGTGTCGGTCGCAACCGCAGAATCGCGAACAGAAGAGCAATCGCGGTCAGGCTGCGTTCGCCGCCGGACAGCGGCATCAGGTTCTGCAGTTTCTTGCCCGGTGGCTGGGCCCGGATTTCAATACCGCAGTCCAGCACATCGGTTTCGTCCTCCAGGATGACCTCCGCCGTACCCCCGCCAAAAAGATCCGCGAACACAATACCGAAGTTCTCGTTGATGATTCTGAAATGATCCAAAAAGATCGTCTGCATTTCTCTGGTGATATCGGCAATGACTTTTTCCAGTTTTTTGCGGGCTTCTTCGATATCGTCCCGCTGTTTCTGCATGAAACCGTACCGCTCGCCGACTTTTGTGTATTCCTCAATCGACGCTATGTTTACATCGCCGAGTTCTTTCATCGCGCGCTTCAAGTCGGACACTTCGCGTTGCATCGCAACGGGATATTCCACTTCGCGCGGCCATCCCTCTGCATTGTCATAGGTCAACTCGTATTCTTCCCACAGCCGGTTGCGGTTGTCGTCCAGGGTCGCTTCGATTCTCCCCTTGCGTGCTTCAGCACGACCGAGTTCGATTTGCAGCCTTCCGATCTCCACGTTGGTCTGGTCGAGCCGGTCCATATAAGCCGCCTGTTCCCGCTCCAGCACCTCACGACGTTCCGCCAGTGTGCGTGCCTCGGCCAGTGCCAGCGCGGTCTCTTCTTCCACGGCTCTCATGCGCGTAGAACGCCCGTTCAACGCCAGCTCGAGACGTTCAATATCCTGATGTCCTCGTACGGCGTCCTGTTCGCTGCGGCGCAAACCGGATTCCAGGGCTGCCTTCTCCCCCGCAATGCGCTGCCGCATTTCCTCCGCGGCAGCGATCGACTCGACAATCGACTGTACGGAGAGCCGGAGCGCGGAAACCTGGTCTCGCAAATCGTTCAGCTTTGCCTGTTCTTCCCGATTGCGGGTTTCTCCCTGCGTAATTTCCCCCCGGATCGCCTGAATACGTGTTTCCACATCAGATGCGTCCTTCTCCAGTGCCGCTGCTTCCGCGAGAACCGCCGTGCGCTGGGCGTCCAGCTGCTCCTCTTCTGCCTTGAGCATCGAAATACGTCCGGCGAGACGCTCGGAATCCTGCTTAAGAGCACCATGGCGCGCTTCTTCCCGGACACGCTCATGCGCCAGATCCCCCAGTGCTTTTCCAACCGCGGCATGTTTCCGTCCGTTTTCCAGCATTTCGCTTTCAGTGCGCGCGTTCGACTGCTCAAGAGACTCGATCTTTTTGATTGTATCTGCGACTTCCTTTTGGAGTTTTTCGATTTCCCGCGCTCTCCCCAGAAGACCGGAGGTCCGGTTGCGGGAAGTGCCGCCGGTGATGGAGCCGCCTGGAATCAGGACCTCCCCTTCCAGCGTGATGATACGGAAGGTGTAGCCAAACGCTCGAGCCATCGCAAGAGCATGGTCGAGTGTGTCCACCAGGACAATGCGCCCCAGGAGATTTTGCACAACCCCCGTATAGGCGGACTCCGCTTGAACCCGATCGGCAGCCAGCCCTTCGTATCCTGTCATCCTGGAAGCACGTTCAGCCTGTCTGGCGTCCAGCGGCCGTCCGGTCACCGTCGTGAGCGGCATGAAAGTGGCGCGCCCCAGTCTGTTTTTCTTGAGATGTTCGATTTCCTGAGCCGCTGTCGCCTCGGTGTCGGTTACGATGTTTTGAATCGAGTTGCCCAGCGCGGTCTCGATCGCGGTTTCATACCGCTCCGCAACCTGCAGCAGATCCCCGACAGTACCGATCACTCCCGGCGACTTGCGATCCATGATCTGTTTGACGGCGTCGGAGTAACCCTCGCGATTGCGTTCCAGGTCGGCCAGTGTCGCAATGCGGTATTTTCGGTTCGCAAGATCCATTTTGAGGGTTTCCAGCGCGGTTCTGGTCTCAACGGCCTGTGCCCGCGCCGTTTCCAGCGCGGCGGAGGCTTCGGTTTGCTCGGTTTCCGCGGCTTTTATGCGGATCTCGAGGTCACGAAGACCGGCTTCCGCCTCCTCTATCCGGATAGAAACCTGGTCGCGTTCACTGACAGCTGCTGCGATCTCACGTTCCACCGTTTTCCGGCGCGCTTCGATGAGCCCGACCTGTCCGCGGGTCTGACCGGCCTGTTCTTTTTTATCGTATAAGGTGTCCTGCAGTTTTTCCAGTCGGAACTTGGCGTCTTCGGCTGTGCGTTCAACCTCGCCAAGTGTTTGTAATATAGACGCCATTTCCCGCTCTGCAGCGGCGAGTCTCATATCGAACCCGGACTTGCTCCGGAGGAGACCCTCTTCTTTCCTGGCGCGTGTGGCGATTTCCTCCTCCAGTGCGAGGATCCGCTGTCCGGTTGCTTCTCGTTCGACGCCGCTTTCCTGTATGCGCAGCCGGATCTGCTCAATACGGTCGCGGTCGATCCGATCTGAAGCGGACAAGTTGTTAGCCTCGTCGTTCAGCACCATCGTTTTGCGATGGTTTTCCGCGATGGCTGCGTCAATCGCGTGCGTCTCTTCCGCATAGCCGCGGTTGCTTTCCCGCAGTTTCTCCACGGCTTCGGTCTGTTCCGCCAACCGGTTCAAAAGGTCAGCGGTTTCGGCCTCACAGGTCTGCATCTGTTCCATTGCTCTGCGTATGGTATCGAGATAGAGAGTAATTTCTTTCTCCCGCAGCGCGTCGTGCAGTCTCAGGTAGTTTTTTGCCCGTTCGGATTGCTCTGCGAGAGGTCCGATCTGCAAAGACAATTCGTTGAGGATGTCATCGATCCGGATCATGTTTTGCTCGGTTGCCGTGAGACGTCGTTCCGCTTCGAGTTTGCGCGTTTTGAACTTTACGATACCGGATGCCTCTTCGAACACCCGGCGCCGGTCTTCCGGCTTGTTGCTCAGGATGCTGTCCACCTTGCCTTGTCCGACGATCGAATACCCGTCGCGGCCCAAGCCGGTGTCCATAAAAAACATGGTGATGTCTTTGAGCCGGCACGGTGTTCGGTTGAGCAGATACTCGCTCTCCCCCGACCGGTACAGACGGCGAGTGACCTGGATTTCGGCATAGTCGATCGGGAGTTTTCCGTCCGCATTGTCGATCGTGATCGATACTTCCGCATACCCCATAGCTTTGCGGGTCTGCGTTCCCGAAAAGATGACGTCTTCCATCCGGTCGCCACGAAGGGTCCTGACACTCTGCTCGCCCAGTACCCAGCGTATGGCGTCCGTGATGTTCGATTTGCCGCTGCCGTTGGGGCCTACAATCGCGGTGACCCCTTTATTGAACTCGATCACCGTCTTTTCGGGAAAAGACTTAAAACCGAGAATTTCCAGTGACTTGAGATGCATATCGGCTCCCTGCATCGGAATGATTCAACGTATTATAGCATACACCGCTGTTTGCCCGATCGTACGGGAATATTCGGCAGCCACTGTGATGCCGTCCGGAATCCTCAGTCCGGAGACATGAGCCGGAGGGCTTCTCTGGAAGCGGCCTGCTCGGATTCCTTCTTGCTCTTACCAGCTCCTTCTCCATAAAAAACACTGTCGATTTCTACGCGACTGGTGAACATGCGCTCGTGCTCTCTGCCGGTTTCCCTGACCAGTACAAATTCGACTTTTCGAGGCGGATCAAATGCCTGTGCCCATTCGATCAATCGACTTTTATAGTCGCGAATCAATTTTCCCGCCAGTGC
>CAZBKR010000106.1:0-6606 GCA_964492455.1 uncultured Oscillospiraceae bacterium | reverse complement strand
GTCGCCCGCCACGGCTGGCTGGCCGACTACAACGATCCGATCAGCTTCCTCGACATGTGGGTCACCGGCGGCGGCAACAACGACGCGCAGTGGTCCAATGCGGAATACGATGCCCTGATCCAGGGTGTCAAGACCAGTTCCGACCGCACCAAGCGGTATGCCGACATGCACGCGGCGGAAGACATTCTCATGGAAGAAATGCCTGTCTCGCCGATCTACTACTATGTCGACATCTTCATGAAGAGCGCCAAGCTCGAAGGCTTCTATTCCTCTCCGCTCGGCTACAAGTACTTTATGTACTGCTCGGTGGCCGACTGATCCTCTCCTCTAAAATGAGGACGCCTCACCCGGCGTCTCTCCGCGCAAGCGAAAAGGCGGTCTTCCCGGTTTCTCCGGGAGGGCCGCTTTTTTCCTGCCGATGATCCATTTCTCGATTGGTACAATCGAGTAAAGAAAGGGAGGCGGCCGCATTACCGCAGTCGGGAAGGCCACCTGTTCGGTCGATTCACGTACCCGGGTGCTCAAAGAGCGGGGGGAACCGTTTCTTCTGTTTTCTCCTCTGCGGCGTGATTTCCGTTGAGCGCCATCCGCTTTTTCATCAGACGCCGCATCAGAAGCGCCAGCCCCACGGCGATCAGATACAATCCTAACGGGAGCAGGAAACGCCAGGACAGCGGATCGAGCACCGCCCGTCCCATCAGAGTTGAGGCGATTGCTTTGGGCAGCATACCCAGCAGTGAGGCGGGGAAGTAGACCAGGATACTGGTCCCGGACGCTCCCAGTGCAAGCCCGGTGATACCGTTGTGGAATCCGGGCAGCAACCGCAGCATCATGATCAGCACCGGATCCGAACCCTGGAGCCGCGCCAGCATGCGGTCCAGGAGAGGTTTGCGGCCCTGCAGCCGGTGGAGCAGGGCCTGCACACGTTTGCGCCCGAACAGCCTCCCCAGCGCGAATTCGATCGAGATCTCGATCGAGATCCCGATAAACACGATAAACAACGCTTGCTCCAGAGGGAAAAACACGGCTGCCGCGACGTATAAAAGTGTGGATTCAACCAGAACAACGGTCAGCGCCTTGAATACGAAAAATCCAAGCAGGATCAGCGCCATCGTGAGTTGGTTGTCCTGCTGCACCAGCAGCAGGGCGGGATCCGCGTATCGATAAAGGTACCAGATCAGCAAGGCCAGCAACAGTGCGGACAGAACCGCCAAGCCGATTTTAACGGCTTTGATTCTGCCCGCCGGGATGCCGGATCCGTTGCGCATCAGGTTCCTTCCTCCGATGGATTCCATTTCACTGATTGTACTGAGTATATGCGATCCGGACACATCCGTAAAAGGGGAGAAAAAGGCCGCACCGCCAGAAGCGCGGTACGGCACGTTTCTCAGTTATGAACAGTGCGGCTGGACCTAGTAAAGGCCGTATTCCTGGATGGCGGCCATGATCACCCGCATGGACTGCAGGCTGCTCCCGTCGTTGATCGAACCGGCAGTGCTGATGTTGAGTCCGCGGGTGCCGGTCTTGCGGATGTTCTCACAGTCCCTCCTGACTTCTGCGATCAGGTTTTCTTCCTCATTGCGCATGAACGTGAAAGGGGCGATGCATCCGTCGATGCGCGCGCGGGGCATGTGTGCACGGATTTCGTCCGCCATGACCGTGGGTCCGAAGTTGACGCCGTTTAGATCCAACCTGCCCAGGATGGGCAAAAGGTGTCCCATCGCAGAATCGGAATGCTGATAGCGTTTGTCGTCCGGGTCGGGTGAAAAGTGCTCAAATACCTTTTTCAGGATGGGATACCCGAACATTTCATACATTTCGGGCGTGAGCAGGCAGCAGTTGTCGTCCGCGAAGGAAAATCCGTGCGGTGCCTCCCCGGGAGCGAATCCCGCCTCTTCATCCGCGATCTCCGCCATCCGGATGGTCGCGTCCGCGATCGCGGCGCTGAACCGCTGTGCGAGTTCGGGTTCATCCAGACAGAGATAGATGAAAGGTTCTACTCCAAAGATCGACATCGCCAGTGTGACCGGCCCCCGGATATGCCGGACACCGGGAGGCTGGGTGCCGTATGTTTCCTGGATGCGGCGCTTTTCGACTTCCCAGCCGGGCGGAAGCATGAACTCCCTCAGGTCGGTTCGCTCCAACCGGTCCAGCATCTTCTCGAGTTCCTGCGGTGTCTTGATATCGCTTTCCAGCCACTCGGATATGTTGTTCTCGATATAGCGGCCTCCAAACCATTCGCCGATGCGGCGGTAAGGCGGGTAAATCTCTTCGGGGGTCGGGAAATGCTCGTTCAGCAAACGGATGCCGACAATGCGCTCCGCCTTGTCGTTATACCGCCGGAACAAATCCCGCGCGCGGACCGGGTCTTCCTGCAGCCAGGGTTTGCCCGGCTCCCCGAGTTCGGTGTATACGCATTCGGGGCTCATGCGGATGCCGAGGGCGACCTGGGTCGCTTCCGGTGAGAAGCAATTGTCCCGGTGGGCGATCTCGTCTTCTTTCCAGAAACGTTCGATGTCGAGTGGAAGCATGCCGGACCCTCCTCGTTTATTATGATCGTCCCGTATCATCGGTGAAACCACGGTGTGCGCGGTACGTCCGGAATCCACCGGGGCGGCAGTCGCCGCAGTCACTACCGATTATACAGCAAAGGAACCAATCGGCAGAAAAGTCTCTTGACACGCCCAAATAGAATGCGTATATTGATAACCGGCTAATGGTTAGCCGGCTAATCATCAGCCGGCTCATTGTTGAAAAGGGTCGATTTTGTCTGAACACCACTGACGATTTGGCAGACATAACCCGGTTTCTCCGGGGGAAGGGAGCGGACAGATGACAACGGAAGCACCGGGACCGTTTATACCCGATCGGGAACATGAGCTGGAGTGGATGGTTCGTCTGGTCGGACGCATGCATTTTGAACGTGTGCGCGCGGAGATGGCCGCCCGGGGGCTGGAAGACGTGAGCCACCCGAGACTGCTTTTTTTACTGCTGGATCAGTCCGACCGCACCTTCACCTCACAGAAAGAGCTCGCGGATTTCCTCGGGGTGCGCTCTGCCTCGGTCGCAGTTTCGCTCAAACGGATGGAATCGCACGGGCTGTTACGCCGCATCCCGGACGAGCAGGATTCCCGCAGAAACCGCATCGTCTTAACCGAAAAAGGCAGAGAACGAATCCTGGGATGCATTGCAGCCTTTAAAGAACTGGATATCGGCATGTTCCAGGGCTTCTCCGGTGAGGAACGGGAACAGCTCACACTCTATTACCGGCGTATCATTCAAAATCTGGTCGACATGGGCGCCAATCCGCCTTTTGCCGTACCGCACCGTCAGGAGGAATCGGATTGATCCGGATCATTCGCAGGCTGGCCCGCTACCTGGGCCGCTACAAGCTCTATGTCATCATCGCTCCGCTTTTTATGATCGGGGAAGTGTTTCTTGAACTCCGTATGCCTCTGATGATGGCCCGGATCGTCGATGCGGGCATCCCGCAGCGCGATCTGGACTTCATCCTGCGCACCGGCGGACTGATGATTCTGCTCGCGCTGGGAGGGATGCTGTGCGGTGTCGCCAACATGGTGACCTCCTCCATCGCGGCACAGGGATTCGGCTGGAACGTGCGCAAAGCCCTGTTTGCGCGTATTACCTCTTTCGCGTTCAGCGACATCGACCGGTTTTCGACCGCTTCTCTGGTCACCCGGCTCACCAGCGACACCACCCAGTTGCAGAACACGTTCATGATGACCCTCCGTCTGATGATTCGTGCGCCCTTTATGATGGTGTTCGCGCTGGTGCTCGCGATCGGGATCCATGCCCGTCTGGCGGCCATATTGCTCGTGGCGATCCCGCTTTTGTCCTTTGGCATCTTTTTCATCATGTCCCGCGCGGAAAAGCTGTTCGCCGCCATGCAGCGCAAGATCGACGCGCTCAACGGAACGGTACAGGAAAACCTGATCGCGGTACGGGTCGTCAAGGCGTTTGTGCGGGAAGCCCACGAAAAGCTGAAATTCCGCAAAGCGAACGACGAACTGCGGCAGGCAGGTGTGCGTGCCGCGACGCTCGTGATCACGATCATGCCCATGATGACGCTGGTCATGAATATGGCGACGCTCGCGGTCCTCTGGTTCGGCGGCCGGCTGGTCGGCGCGGGCGAACTCACGACGGGCAAGCTGATCAGCTTTATCCAGTACATCACCCAGATCCTGATGAGTCTCATGATGGTTTCCATGGTGTTCCTGATGTCCGCCCGTGCGCGTGCCTGCGGAAACCGCGTGGTGGAGGTGCTGGACACCGAACCTGCGATCCGGGACGAAGAGCGCGCGGCCCTGCTCGCGGACGGCGGGGAGGACCGGGAGGAACGGCGTGTGACAGCAGGCCGGATCGAGTTCCGGGACGTCTCTTTCCGTTATCCGGGCGGAGGTTCGGGGGAGGATGTGCTCTCCGGGATCACATTCACCGCCGAACCGGGCGAAGTCGTCGCGATCGTCGGGGGTACCGGGACGGGCAAGACCTCCCTGGTCCAGCTGGTGCCGCGGCTGTATGACGTGACCGGCGGTCAGGTACTGATCGACGGGATCGACGTACGGGAATACCCGTTGCGCCCGCTCCGGCAGAGCATCGGGGTAGTGCTGCAGAACAATCTGCTGTTCAGTGGCTCCATCCGCGACAATCTCCTGTGGGGAGACGATTATGCAGATGATGAGAGTATCGAGGCAGCAGCGCGGACCGCACAGGCGCATGCGTTTGTGACCGGGTTTCCGGACGGATATGAAACCATGCTCGGACAAGGTGGCGTCAATGTTTCGGGCGGCCAGAAGCAGCGGCTGTGTATTGCACGCGCTCTGCTGCGCAAACCCCGTATTCTGATTCTGGACGACAGCACCAGCGCAGTTGACTCCGACACCGAGCGCGGCATCCGGACCGCGCTCCGGGAAGGACTGGCCGACACCACCGTGCTGCTGATCGCCCAGCGGATCAGCTCGGTCAGCTGGGCGGACCGCATCCTGGTGCTCGACAACGGACGGCTGGTCGGCAACGGGACGCATGTGGAGCTGCTCAAAACCTGTGAGGTATACGCGGAAATTTGCGCGACCCAGATCGAAGGGGGTGCGGCCTGATGGAAGAGAAAAAGCGCCCCGACGGACCCGGCCGCAAGCTTCCGGAATACGGGCAGTCCCAGACCAGTGTAATGCGCACCCGGGGACGCGGAGGACCTGGCGGAGGGGGCCCCGGTCGGGGCATGATGAGCTTTGAACGCCCCAAAAACACCCGCGGTACACTGCTCCGTCTGCTTTCCTACCTTGGCCCCAGCCGATACCTTCTGATTGTGGTCGGGCTGCTGCTGGGAATCTCGACCTTCTCCTCCCTGGCGGGAACCTGGTTTCTGAAACCACTGATCAACGATTTCATCCTGCCGGGGGATTTCGGCGGGCTGGGGATCTCGCTGCTCAAGCTGGGCGGCATCTATCTCGCCGGCGTGGGTGCGACTTATGCGCAGAGCCAGCTGATGATGCGGATCGCCCAGCGCACGGTACATACGATGCGCCGTGACCTGTTTGACCACATGCAGAAGCTCCCGCTTCAGTTTTTCGACACCAACACCCATGGCGAGCTGATGAGCCGGTTCACCAACGACATGGATAACGTGATGATGGCGATGGAGCAGAGCATGACCCAGCTCGCTTCGAGCCTCGTGATGTTTGCAGGTACGGTCACGATGATGCTGGTTCTGAGCCCGCCGCTGTTTGCCGCGACCGCGGTTATGATGACGATCATGTTTTTGTTTTCCAAAACCATGACCAAGCGGGGACGCAAGCTGTTCCGGGAACAGCAGCGTACACTCGGCCGCATGAACGGGTTCATCGAGGAAACCATCGAAGGTATCAAGGTGGTCAAAGCGTTTACCCGAGAACCTGAGGCGCGCGAAGACTTTGGCATCCTGAGCGACGATTTCCGGAAATCCGCGACCAAAGCCAATATCGTAGCGGGCACGATCATGCCGGTGATGGGCAATCTCAACAACATCGGATACGCGCTGACCGCGGCGTTCGGGGGCTTTCTGGCGGTCAGTACCGGATTTGACATCGGATCTCTCGCGGCGTTCCTCCAGTATTCCCGCCACGTCGGGATGCCGATCAACCAGATCACCAACCAGATCAACGCACTGCTGTCCGCCATGGCGGGCGCGGAGCGGATCTTCGCGACGATGGACCAGGAGCCCGAGATCGACGGCGGGAGCTGGAGTCTGGCGCGGGTCGCCGGAAAGCCGGGTGCGCGGAACGGGTCGGAGTCCTGGGCATGGGAGCGCACCGGCGCGGAGGGCAATACGGAGCGCATTCCCTTGCGGGGTGACGTGCGGCTGCACGATGTGACCTTTTCCTACGACGGCCGCACCGACGTGCTCAAGAAGGTTTCTCTCTATGCCAAGCCCGGACAGAAAATCGCGTTTGTCGGCTCGACCGGTGCGGGCAAGACTACGATTTCCAACCTCTTGAACCGGTTCTACGATGTGCAGGAGGGGTCGGTGACCTACGACGGGATCGATGTCAAAGACATCCGAAAGGGCAGCCTCCGGTCCGCGCTGGGGATGGTGCTGCAGGACACCCA
>CAZBKR010000105.1:0-6670 GCA_964492455.1 uncultured Oscillospiraceae bacterium | reverse complement strand
CGCCGTTTGTGGACGACCTGCCCAAGGGGATGGACACATCGGTCGGAGAACTCGGTTCCCACCTATCCGGCGGACAGCGGCAACGGATCGCACTGGCACGGGCGCTCTATCGCGGCGCGCCGCTCCTGTTGCTGGACGAGGCGGCAAGTGCGCTGGACGGACCGGCGGAATCCTCTCTTCTGCAACTCCTGTCCACACTCCCGGAATCTCCGGCGATCCTGACCGTCGCACACCGGTTGTCGTCCATCCGGCATGCGGACCGCATTCTGGTGATGCAAAGCGGACGCATCGCCGAGCAGGGTACCCACGAGCAGTTGATGGCATCCGGCGGGATTTACACGGACCTGGTGGCTTCCCAGGCGCGGGAGGGGGAGTCATGAGTCCTGTGCGTGAGACCTATCCCATCCTCCGGACCACCGCCCGGCTGTTCCGGATGACCGGTCCCTGGAAACGACTTCTGGTGCCAGGCGTGCTGCTCACCTCGTTCGTACGGCTGGGCCTCACGATCCTGCTGGCCCTGTTGTATGGTGCTGCCGCAGAGATCATCCTGTCGGGGCAGGAGGATGTGCCGGCCCGGCTGATCCGCCTGACAGTATGGTACGTACCACCGCTGCTCGGGATCCTGTCAATGGCGGCGCTTGGGCACTACTGGACGCGCACCGCAGTGGCGCGGGCGACCGCGGATCTTCGATCCAGAACGGTCCGGCATCTGCTGGCCGCGCCGCTCGAAGCCGGGATGGCAGACCATAGCGGCGTCAAGACCTCGTTGCTGGTCAACGATGTTCAGGCCGCGATGGATTGCCTCAACCGGGTGTTGTCCCGCCCGCTCGACGGGGTGCTGCGCGGAATCGGATGCTTTGTATATGTTCTTCCGATCGACTGGCGGGTAGCCTGTGCCGCTCTGGGACTTTCTCTGATCGGTCTGGCTTATTCCTTTCCGTTTGCGTATTCGATGCGGAAGGCAGGTGACCGGGTTCAGGAGGCGATGGCAATGTCCACCTCCCGCCTCAAGGATTTGCTGGGTGGTGTCGTCACCGCCCGAACCTACGGCATGGGGGATTCGATGCGTTCGACATTCAACCGGTATGTGGACGAGGCGCGGCGCGCGGGACTCCGCAGGGCACGCCTGTCCGCTGCCCTCGCGATGTGCAACAACGCGTACAGCGGGCTGGGCGGACTGGCCCTCCTGACGGTCGCCGGGGTCCTTGCCATCCGCGGATCCTATGATGCTCCGACGTTCGTCCGTCTGGTCCAGATGGCACCGGGCGTGCTCTATATCTTCGCGTTCAGCCGTTCTCTATCCGAACTGATGGGATCACTCTCCGGCGCGACCCGGGTGTTTACCGCCCTCGACCGTCCAGTGGAACGCGGCACGACACCGGTCGAACCTGCTGGCGAGAACCGGGAATCCCTCCCGTCTGCGGAACCGGTCCCTGTCCCTCTCCCGGACGCGCCCGTGATCCGGTTCGACCGGGTACGGTTCGGATACGATCATACGCATCCCGTCCTGCGGGATCTCTCCTTCGAGATCCGCGCGGGAGAGATGGTCGCGATCGCAGGAGAAAGCGGCAACGGAAAGTCCACTCTCCTGCGCATGATCCAGGGGCTGATCCTCCCGGATGACGGGTCGATCGAGTTGATGGGACACGCGGTGGACCGTTGGCCGCTCGCAGCGCTTCGCGACCGCACGGCACTCGTCCCCCAGGAGGCCGGTCTGGTCTCGGGCACAATCCGGGACAACATCGCTTTGGGCCGGGCAGGGGCAACCGGCGAGGAGATTCTCCAGGCTGCGGAGAAAGCCGGTGCCGACCGGTTTATCCGACACCTGCCGGACGGCTACGAAACCCAGGCGGGGGAGCGCGGCCTCTCGCTGTCCGGCGGTCAGCGCCAGCGGGTCGCCATCGCCCGTGCGCTGCTCAAGGACGCGCCTGTGCTGCTCCTGGACGAGGCAACCTCTGCGCTGGATACCCGCACCGAAAAAGACGTGCAAACCGCGTTTGCGGGACTGCGAGGAGGCCGCACCCTGGTGATCGTCGCTCATCGTCTGGCGACCATACGAGACGCAGACCGGATCCTCGTCCTCAAGGAAGGCAGCGTGGTCGAACAGGGCACACACGCGTCCCTGCTGCAGGCGGGCGGAGAGTATGCGCGTCTGTATCAGGGGCAGCTGAGCAGTGCACCTGAGGCGATCACCTGAACGAAATCTTCTCCCTCACAATTTGAACAGTTTCTCAGAGAAGATGAAGACCCGGATCGTGCTGTGTACTAAAAAACGCAGATGCGGAGAACACGGTGATTGTCATCCGGATCAGGGAGCCTGTTTTGGGTCATGCTACGGCATAAGACAAAAGCCTCCTGCGCTGTCTGCTGTATGTACATGAACAGTGCATTCACTTCGATCGCCAGGACCTGAGTAACTGAATCGTGTTTTATCGCATCAATTGGTACATAATTCTTGACGAGCAACCTGTAATTGCGTATCATTGTGTTGTCAAGGAGGGTATCCGATGTGTCAATACTATAACCAGAATTATTCCGAAGAAAATGTTGCTGCCATTTTATAAAGAATTCAAGACTGTGTTCGTGATGGTAACTACTCGATTGCAATAAATGAATTTCGGAAAGAAAACCTTGACTTTATCAGAGAAAATAATCTGACGTCCGAAAGACAACGGCGCATTCTTCTTCAAATCCAAACGGAAGATTTTTGCCACTCACTGCAAAATACAAACGTCGGTTATGAATATGAAATATTGTATGTCTTTTGTCCACAGGTTACGCTGTTCAATTTCGATAATGAGGAAAAGTTGATAGGGATTTATACCAAGTTTAATATCATCGAAATGAAAACAGGAAGCCGCGTCGTAGTTATTTCGTTTCATGAGCGCAACAAGCCGATTAATCACCTATTTAGGTAAACCAACGGATTTTTCAAAAAGGAGGAACCACCATGATCAACTCGAATGCTTTCTGCCCCGCATGCAGACAGGACGTGAAGGTTGCGATCAGAGAACAAACTGAATCAGCTCATTTAAAGGGCGAAGCATATGAGTTTACTTCGCACACTGCGTATTGCGAAAAATGCAGCGGAGAAATCTATGTTGCTGAACTTGAAGACGCAAATCTGAAGGTGCTGTATGATGCGTATCGTCAGAGGCACGATATCATCTCCCTTGAGGATATCAGGGTCATACCCGAAAAATATAACATTGGGAAAAGGCCTCTATCCCTGTTGCTGGGCTGGGGAGAACAAACCTTCAGCCGTTACTATGACGGCGACATGCCCACAAAGCAGTATTCCGAAATGCTGAAGCAGATCTACTCAAATCCTGCCTATTACCTTTCCTTGCTTGAAAAAAATAAGGAACATTTGAAAAGCAATAAGGCTTATAAAAAGAGTAAAGCCGCGACCGAAGGCCATTTAGCAACTCCAGCTGCCCCTCAGCGGATAAAGATTGACCTTGTTGTAGACTATCTTTTGTCACAATGCCGGGACATCACACCGCTGTCCTTACAAAAAGCGCTGTATTACGTTCAGGGATTTTACTTTGCTTTTTACCGCACCTTCTTGTTTGCTGAAGATTGTGAGGCCTGGGTACATGGCCCAGTATATCGGGATATTTACTGGCGCTACAATGACTATCGCTTTGACCCTATTGACGGCATAGATGATTTTGACGTTTCGCTGCTGTCAGGTGAAGAAAAAAACCTTCTGGACAGCATCGCCAAACATATCTGCTGTTATAGCGGTAAAACTCTTGAGTCCTTTACGCACACAGAAACGCCATGGATTTCCGCGCGAGCGGGACTGCCAGCTAACGCTTCGTCCAACAGCATCATTTCAAAGCAGGCCATCGGTGAGTATTTCACATCAGTGAAAGAAAAGTATAGGATGCTCACTCCCGCAAACATTAAGGACTACACGCAGGACATGTTTTCACAAATATAGCCGAAGCTCGCTCCTCACGCCATCACCCAAAAGGTGGTGGCTTTTTTGTACAGCGGCAGATATGAGGGACTGCTATTGTAATGTTTGAGTTCCGGAATGGTGTCGAAAGTCAGAGCATCCTCTGAAAATAACCGGCCACCGCACGGATGACTTCCGGGTACTGTGCGCGGAAGTTGTGGGATGCCTCGGACAGGACCAGAAGCCTGGATCCGGCCGGGAGCAGGGAGATCGCGCGCACCGAGTTGGCGGCCAGCCGGCGCTCCTCGTCGTCCCCTCCCCCGTTGATCAGCAGGGTCGGACACAGAATCCCGTTGCACAATGCCGCCTGATCCACGGTGTCGAAACGTTCGAGCAGTGATGCGGATACCCGGGTTACCCGGTCGTCCGGCCGCAGACCGTTCAGCGTCAACACCCGCGTCTCCGCGAGTTCACGCATCTCTTCAGCACTGTAGCAGAGCGACCAGTCATAGTGCATCGGACCGGTCATACAGCCGGTGAGCGCCATCGCTGCCACATCGGTCGTTTCCTCCGGATAGCGGGAACAGACTGCCATACAAAGGTAAGAACCCAGACTGTGCCCGTGCAGGAACAGCCGGTGGTATCCGCGTTCCTTCGCGAACCGGAGGACACGCAGAAGATCGTCCAGCAGCGAAGTTTCGGTCAGGACCGCGTCCGCACTGTCGCCGCACCCCCGGAAATCGAAACGGATGACATCGAATCCCCGGGCAGTGAGCGTTTCCGACAATTGCAGAAACCGGCCGCCCGAGGTGCGCTCGGAACAGAACCCATGACAGCAAATGACAGCGGATAGGGAACCGGCCGAATCGATCTCAAGCGCGATTTCTTCTCCGGAAGAACCCAACAGAACCGGATCTTTCACGGTGCATCCCTCCCGCCCTGGAACCGGGGCTGTCAGCGATTGTAACGGAACCGGTCGCCGGTCAGAGCGCGCCAGACGCCATCACAGGCTTCTTCCGCTTCGACGGGCAGCGCACCGCCCTCGATCGAGGCGATGTTCTGTTCGATCTGTTCGAGTCGGCTGACCCCCGTGATTACGGTGTCGACGCCCCGGCGGGTCGTGATCCAGCGCATCGCGAGCTGCAGCAGCGACATTCCATATTCCTTTGCGATGGCGGCGAGCTGCTCCACCGCCTGGAAGTTCACGTCGTCCCAGTACCGGCTTTCGTAGTTCCGGTTGAGCGCAAAACGGGTGCCTGCGGTCGGAGCGCCCGGCCGGTGTTTTCCGGTCAGCAGACCGCCTGCAATGGGGTTGTACACCGCCATGCCCATCCGGTGTGCCTGGAGAAAGGGGACCAGTTCGTCCTCCACCCCCCGGGTGAGCAGGTTGTAGACGTTTTGTGTGATGATCGGAGCAGCGAGGTTCTTCTTATCGGCCGTATGCAGGAAGTCCCCGATCTGCCAGGCCGCGTGGTTGCTGATGCCCACATAGCGCACTTTGCCGGAACGCACCAGCGTATCCATCGCATCGAGGGTCTCCTCGATCGGGGTGTGAACATCCGGAGAATGCAGATAATAGAGATCGATGTAGTCGGTCTGCAGCCGCCGCAGGCTGTCTTCACAGGCACGCAGGATGTGGCGGCGGTTGAGTCCGCGGTCGTTACGGTCCGGTCCAACCGGATTGTATACCTTGGTGGCCAGCACGATCCGGGAACGATCGGCTGCGATCCCTTTGCCCGTGATGATTTCGCTGTTGCCGCCGGTATAGGCATTGGCGGTATCGATGAAATTGATGCCGTTGTCGATCGCGTACCGCAGGATCCGGAGGCTCTCGGCCTCATCGGTCTGGCCCCCGAAAGTCATCGTGCCGAGGCACAGACGGGACACCTCGATCCCGGTCGCAGATAAATTGCGATACTCCATATCCGTTTTTGTACCGGCTTCCGCGTCGTTTCGCCCGGTCGGCCGATACGCTCCTTTCTCTTTTTATGTCTCTTCATTTTACCACGCATCGCCCATCCAGCCGGTCACAGATGCTCCCGGCAGAACAGACCACCCCCCTCCTTCGCATTAGTCCCTGCCGCGATTCTCCCGCATCCGTTATAATGGCGGTACCGAATCCAACACAGATGGAGGGTATGGACATGGGAAGAGCGATGATCATCGGGGCAGGCGGAGTGGCAAACGTCGTCGTCCATAAATGCTGCCGGAATCCGGACGTATTTGAGGAGATCCTCATCGCCAGCCGCACGCTGGCCCGTTGCGACGCGATCCGCGACGCCGTGACGCCGTGGACCAAAACACGGGTCGGGACCGCGCAGCTGGACGCGGACAACGTTGAGGAGACCGTCGCGCTGATCCGGTCTTTCCGTCCGGACATCGTGATCAACGTCGCGCTTCCCTACCAGGACCTCGCGATCATGGACGCCTGTCTTGCGACCCGCACCCACTATCTGGACACCGCGAATTACGAGCCGCGGGACGAAGCCAAATTTGAGTATAAATGGCAGTGGGCCTACCGGGAGCGGTTCGAGCAGGCGGGCATCACCGCGGTTCTGGGATCCGGCTTTGACCCCGGGGTTTCCGGAGTGTTCTGCGCCTGGGCGCAAAAGCACCATTTTGATGAAATCCAGGAAATCGACATCCTCGACGCAAACGCGGGCGACCACGGCTACCCCTTCGCGACCAATTTCAATCCTGAGATCAACATCCGGGAGATCACCGCCAAGGGCAGCTATATCCAGGACGGCGCCTGGGTCGAGA
>CAZBKR010000104.1:0-6749 GCA_964492455.1 uncultured Oscillospiraceae bacterium | reverse complement strand
ATGTCATGTGCCCGGTAAAAACCGCGCGCGATGGCGATCCGCTGCCACTGCCCGCCCGACAGGTCGACCCCGTCAAACTCCCGGGACAGCATGGTGTGCATGCCGCCGGGATAATGGTCGGCATTTGCCGGGTCCACCTCTGCTTTGGTGAGTGCGGCATCCATCGCTGACGGATCGTCCACACGTGCGACGTCGCTGATGCCGACGTTGTCCGCCAGCGTCATCTTGTAGCGCTGGAATTTCTGGAACACCCCCGAAATCCCCCGGTAAATCGAGCGGACCGCGGCTTCCCGGGTGTCGGTCCCGTCCAGCCGGACCGTCCCGGCCGACGGCAGAAACAGTCCGGTCATCAGGCGGACGAGAGTGGTCTTGCCCGCCCCGTTTTCTCCTACAATCGCAACGGTCTCTCCCGGGCGGACCGTAAATGTCACGTCCTGGATGGCGTCCGTCTCTTTTCCGGGGTACCGGAAGGTCGCGCCTTCGAGCCGGATCTCCCGCGCCCGGACCGTCATCTCACGACCGGATCGTTCCGGGAGATCGAGAAAGCGCACAAAATTGTGCACCGTCCCCAGATCCTTGGTCATCTGACCGATGTGCCGGCAGACAATCTCCTCCATGACGCCAAACAGCATCCCGATCGAGCCGAACACCGCGGCGAAGGCCCCGACGCCGATGCGCCCATCCAGGAGACTGGTGACCAGCAGGTAGAGGATGCCGCCATACCCCGCCAGCGTCACCAGCCGCATGCCGAGTTCGATGAGGTTGGTCCGCATCTCCGCCCGGCCTTTTTTCCGGTTGAGCAGGTAAACAGCCGCGTCGTATAGCGTTGTAAAGAAGTGAAAAGCCCCGAGCAGCCGGGTTTCTTTGAAAAAGTCCCGATCGCAGATCGCTTTCTCATAGTGCTCGGCTTCGCGGCGAATCGGGGCGGACTCGTCTTCCAGCGTGGCGAACACCTTGGTTCGCAGAAATTGCGTGAGCAGGACCGGGACAAACACCAGCGGGATCGTCAGCAGCAGCACGGGTGCAAGCGTGTACAGATAGGTCCCCATGAAGATAAAATACGGCAGGTAGAAGGTGAAGACGATGATCGTGACCATCACCATCGACGCGCTGCTGTTCATCCCCTGCTCCGCTTTTTCGATGTCGTCCAGCAAGGCGGGATCCTCGAAACACACCGGATCAATCCGGGCGGTTTTGCGGTGGATCAGGCGGCCCAGCCGGCCGATGCACAAGGTTCCGGTCTCGTTGGCCCAGAAGTTGGCGGTTCCGTTGAGCACCTGCTGTGTAAGAACCACGCCTGCCAGCAGCCCGAGCATCGCGGCCGCGTGCGCCGCGGTTGCGGTGCCGGTCGAAGCCCGGGTGACCGCGTCAAAAAACCATTGAGTCGCCAGGGTTCCCAGTCCCCACGACAGCCCGTGCAGCAGCATGAGCGTGTTGAGCCCGATGAACCAGGAGGGGGAGGCGTGGAAAAAGAGCGGCAGCATCCGTCGAAAAACAGGCAGGAAGCGGATCCTGGGCTTTTCGTTGTCCTGTTTCATTGATACCAGCTCCTTTGCGATTCATACATCTCTGCATACAGTCCGCTTTGTGCCATCAAAGCGGAGTGGGTTCCCCGCTCCGCGACCCGGCCGCCGTCGATGACCAGAATTTCGTCCGCGAGCGCGGCGGACCCAAGCCGATGCGATATGAAGAAGGTCGTTTTGCCGGCACTCTTGCTTCCGTATTCTTCATAGATACGGCTCTCTGAGATCGGATCCAGTGCCGCCGTGGGCTCGTCGAGGATCCGGACCGGTGCGGGGTTGGCCATCGCGCGCGCCATCGCGACGCGTTGCCACTCCCCGCCGGACAAATCCTGGCCTTCCTTGCGGATTTTGCCCAGCGGGGTCTCCCACCCCTGTGAAAGCGCCTGCGCGGTCTGGTCGAGTCCCGTTTCGCTCATCACCTCGCGGAGGCGTTCCTCGCCCGCACGGTGCGCGCTCCCGACCGCGAGGTTGTCCTTGAGCGAAATCCCGTAACGGGCAAAATCCTGGAACACCACCGAAAAGAACGCTTTCCGCTCCGGTTCGGTATAAGTGCGGAGCTCCCGTCCGTTGAGCAGGATCTCACCATCGTACTCGGGGTACAATCCGGTGAGCAACTTGGTGACCGTGGTTTTGCCCGCGCCGTTGACCCCGACCAGCGCGTAATGCCGGCCTGCTCCGGCGGTAAAACTCAAGCCGTCCAGGATGAGGCGATCGGTCCCGGGATACGCAAAGGAAACCGCGCGGAATTCGAGTGACTCAAAAGTGGGAGCCGGTCCCGGCGGCTCGATCGCGTCCGGGGTTTCCTCCAGGGCGGCAAACGCCGTGAGGTCGCGGAAATACTCCCGGCTCTTGCTCAATTGCTTTGTCTGATTGACCAGTGTCCAGCTGATGGACTGCACCAGCCCGAACACCGCGTTGACAATCGCAAAATACAGCCCAAGCGACAACGTCCCTTTGACTACGGGGGACAGCAGAATTCCGGCGATCACCACCGATAGCAGCGCGACAAGCAGCCCGCCTCCTTTCATCCGGACGAACCAGCGGGCGTTGACCTTCAGTTCGGTCTTTCGCGCGAGTTCATATTCCGCATGCCACCGGTCATCCATATGCCCGGTGTAACCAAACATACTGCGCTCTTCCACGTTGTCCCGGTCCTTGAGCACGGTCGCGAGGTAACGGGTTTTGCGCTTCATCCGTGCGGTCTCTTTTTCCGCGTCGTACCCTGCCCGGCCCGCGCGGACCGACAACAGGAGCAGAGGAACCGAAACCCCGACGACCGCGATGGCCGCCCACCAGATCCGGGTAAACAGGATGGCCAGCAGCCCGGCGACGGTCAGAAGGGTGGAGACCAGCCCAAACCATTCGTTGGTGCCCTCGCCGATCTTTTCTTCGGGTTTTTCACAGACCCGGGAAACAAGGTCCCAGGTGTCCGGATTCTCGATGTGCCGAAACATCAGCCGTGCGCGTTTTTCGATGCACGCGGAGCGCAGCCCGGCATACAGTTTCAACCCCACCCGCGTGATCGCAAACCGGTTGATCTGATCGGAAATCCAGGTAAAACCGACCAGCGCGGCTACCGCGGCTGCCCTGGGGTATACCCCGGACAGGGAAGCGGTTCCGCCCATGACACCCAGTGCGGTATCAATGAATGCGGCGACCGCAAGCACCTGCAGAGAAGGCACCGCGCTGCGGGCGAGGCTGCTTGCGGCCAGAAACGTCATCGGGAGCGGGGCGACCGTAAACGGAATCCGCAACAAATCGAAAAGAGTGTAGACACGCTTTTTCAGCTGCATGCAATCCTCCTGCGGGGATGGTTGCCGTTCTGGCCGGCTATAGAGAAAGACGGACGCCGCGGTGAAAATGTCCACGCCTGTAAAAAGCGACATATATGGTATGTAGTATAAACCATCTGTGACGCACCCGATGATAGCGGGCCCTGGAACATGAGAACAACAACAAGTCCCCGATCCGAACGCGCTGTCCGGATCGGGGACTTTATCATGGCGGGTCAGGATCTGCAAGATCCTCGTGGAGGAAGACACCATGGCATGGGTTGATTCCGAAGGCCCACCCCGCGCACGACCGTATGGAAGGGTTAGAGTTCCATGTACAGTCCCTGGCTGTCCTGGCGGATGAGTCCCGGGCGGACCTTCGCGGCACGTCGGCGCGGCTTTTTCTCCGGAGGTGCAGGCATCTCCGTGTCCAGCGTGGCGGGTTCTGTCTGCGTGGTATCCTCCCGCGGAGCCGGCGCGGGTTTCTTTTTGCGCTCGGGCGGCAGGAGCATGCAGAGGATGCTGGCGTGGGTCATGAACAGCACTTGTGCGTAGGCTTCACGCCGAAAGGTCCCGTAGATGCGCCCGGCGCTGCTGGTGCCGCGCGCGACGGTGCTGGGGCTGTTGGCGACATAGGCGACCCGCCCGATGTAAGGCAGCTCGACCGAGATGGCCTCGGCGTCGTAGGGATTGTCGGGCTCCTTGACCAGCCGGACGATCTGTCCTGGTTCGAAGGGCTTTTTGTCGTAATACTGCTTGAAGCCGGTGAGTGTGATGAAGTACGTCTTTGACACTGGATCCACCTCCCGATGTAAGCATAAGGATTACAGTGGGTGATATACAGGACAGTAACAGGCAAAAAGCGCGGAATAACAGGCGAAAACAGGAACATATGTTTGCTTGGCAACTGTGATTCATGTTACAGAGCAATCCACACCAATCCGGTATTGTATATACACGGGGAGAGATCCCCGAAAAAGCCAATCGGGGGTGATCCCATGAATCGCATACAGAAACTGCTCAATGTGGTACTGAACCTGGTCGATGTCAATCCCATCCAGATGCACTACGGGGAGAATCGAATGGATCGCCGCTTTTAGAGCCTGATCTCACAACACCACATCCGCCGCGTTCCGCATCCACAAGCGGAACGCGGCTTTTTTGTTCCGCCTGCAGGCCACCTTTCTATGACTTGTGGTTCTGTGACACGCGGCACACCCCAAACTCGGTTGATTCCTATAAAATGGAAGTATGGAATGTGACTTGGTTTCGCTGATTGCATCTTGACGGAGGTCAAATCCATGTACTGCCCAAAATGCGGAGCCCCTCTGGAAGATCACACCAAAATCTGCATGCATTGCGGCGCGTCGGCCCGATACCCCTCTGTGTCCCACGTATCGCCGGGGCTAAGGATCGGCACGCCTGAGAGCCCGCCCGACCAGCCCGCGGAACCGGCTTTGCCGTCCGATCTCCCGCCTCCGCTGTTCGGGTTCTTTGGCCAACGCAAAAAGCATCGAAAACACGGTAAGGAGAAGTAAATGGCAAAATCGCTTGGGGAAATGACCAACGAAGAGCTGTGGGCACTGTTTCCGATCGTAATCGCGCCTCACGATCCGCGCTGGACCGACCGGTATGTCGCGGAAGCGGACCGCATTGCAGCCGCGCTCGGACGGGATCAGGTCGCACGGATCTCCCATATCGGAAGCACCCCGGTCTCCGGTCTGGTCGCCAAACCGACGATCGACATCTTGCTGGAAGTGGTTCCGGATACGGATGTTACGGCGATAGATGCCGCGTTTGAGTCGATCGGTTATGGCGTGAGCCCGCAGCCGAACCACCCCGCTCCGCACAGGATGTATCTCAAGGGGTATACCCCGGAGGGTTTTCGCGGCCAGGTATTCCATGTTCATGTCCGCCATCCCGGCGACTGGGACGAGTTCTACTTCAGGGACTGGCTCCAGGAACACCCCGACACCGCGGAAGCCTATGCTGCACTCAAACAGGAACTTATACAGGCCTACAAGCACGACCGGGACGGATACACGGATCAGAAAACTGCGTTTGTGCGGGAGATAACAGCCCGGGCGCGCGCGGCCTACGGCCCGCGATACCGGCCATCTCCGGTGGTAGACAGGACGCCCCGTTCATAAGTAAGAACAAGCTGGGTACTGCGCGAGGAATCGCAGCGGAGAGAGAACAGGAGAGTGGATCAACATGGAACGAAAATGGACATTCTGGTTTGTCACCGGATCACAGAACCTGTACGGGCCTGAAACACTGGCACAGGTGGAAGAAGACGGCCGCCGGATCGCGGCCGGGCTGGACGCGTCCGCGCATTTGCCTTTCCGGATTGTGTCCAGGCCGGTGTTGACCTCCGCAGAGGAGATCCGGCGGCTTGTGCTGGACGCGAACAGCGATGACGACTGTGCCGGACTGGTCGTGTTTATGCACACTTTCAGTCCCTCCAAAATGTGGATTACAGGCCTCGACCGGCTGGACAAGCCCTACTGCCATCTCCACACCCAGTTCAACCGGGAGATCCCGGATCTGGGAATCGACATGGATTTTATGAACCTCCACCAGTCCGCACACGGCGACCGGGAGCACGGTTTTATCGGAGCGCGTCTGCGGATGCCGCGCAAGATTATCGCGGGATACTGGGAAGACGAAACGGTGCTCCGCCGTCTCGGGGACTGGATGCGGGTCGCTGTCGGCGCGGTGGCGGGCCAGACGTTGCGGGTCATGCGGTTCGGGGACAACATGCGCGAGGTGGCGGTCACCGAAGGCGACAAAGTGGAAGCGCAGCGCAAGCTCGGCTGGCAGGTGAACACCTGGGCACCCGGTGAGCTTGCCCGCCGGATCGACGCGGTCAGTTCCACGGAGGTCGACCGGACGATGAACGAATACGTTTCACTGTACGACATCGCAACCGAAGACATGGAAAGCGTGCGGTACCAGGCGCGGATCGAGTGTGCCATGGAAGCCATGCTGCGGGAACACGGATGTGAAGCCTTTTCCGACACCTTTGAGGACCTGTCCGGCATGAAACAGCTTCCGGGGCTGGCAACCCAGCGCCTGATGGCCAAAGGGTTCGGTTTTGCCGGAGAAGGTGACTGGAAGACCGCCGCCCTGATGCGGGTGATGAAAATCATTGGCGGGGAGGGTGGTGGCGGCACCTCCTTTATGGAGGACTACACCTACGATCTGACCCCGGGCCGGGAGCTGGTGCTGGGCGCCCACATGCTGGAGGTCTGCCCGAGCATCGCGGCCGGCCGTCCGCGCATTGAGGTCCATCCGCTGGGGATCGGAGACCGCGAACCGCCCGCGCGGCTGGTGTTCGAAGGTCATCCGGGACCCGCGGTACTGGCCAGTCTCATCGACATGGGCGGGCGCATGCGCCTGATCGTCCAGGACATCGAAGCGGTGGAACCGGTCTACAAGATGCCCAACCTTC
>CAZBKR010000103.1:0-6775 GCA_964492455.1 uncultured Oscillospiraceae bacterium | reverse complement strand
CCCGCCGCCCGCCGGGACCGCCCCGCCCTCTGCGGCCGTGCCTGGCGCCGGGGTTTCGATGGCGGAAATCCGGATCGTCCCGGAAGGACATTTCCCAGATCACCCCGACCAGATCGTCCAGTCCGTCGCCGGTCTTGGCAGAGACAGGGACGACCGGGACCCCGAGACGGCGCGACAGTTCGATCACGTCGATCTGATCCCCCTGAGCTACCACTTCGTCCATCATGTTGAGCGCCAGCACCAGGGGACGCCCGAGCTTGATCAGCTGCAGGGTCAGATACAGGTTGCGCTCTAGATGGGTCGCATCGACGATGTTGACGACGATGTCGGGCTTTTCGTCCTGTATGAAATTACGCGAAATCACTTCCTCCATCGAATAAGGAGAGAGGGAGTAGATGCCAGGAAGGTCGATAATATATAGCTGTCCGTGGGAATGGCGGATCATGCCTTCCTTTTTCTCCACGGTTACGCCCGGCCAGTTGCCGGTGGTCTGCCGCGTACCGGTTAACTGGTTGAACAATGTGGTTTTTCCGCTGTTTGGATTGCCGGCGAGGGCGATTCGACGGATCATGCGCGCCCTCCTTCCATTTGCACCAGGATCTGTGCCGCGTCACGGCGGCGGATGGAAAGCTCAAAATTGCGAATCCGGATTTCCATCGGATCTCCGAGGGGCGCGAACTTGACCAACCGGACAACCGCACCGGGGGTCAGCCCCATCGCGATCAGTCGCTGGCGTAGCGCTCCGGTGTCTCCGATCGAAAGGACTGTGCCCGTCTGGCCGGGCATCAGTTCAGATAGCGGTTTTTGCATATTTTGAAGCCTCCTGCTGCATTTCAGTCAAGTTAGCCAACACTAACTGTTAGACTTGGTTAACATTATAGGCATCATGCTGCCTCTGTCAACTCTCGTTTCCCAAAATGGGCAATATGCTATACTACCCCCGGGAGGCGCATCCGGATGTTGTACTTTTTTCTTCTTCTGATCCTCCAATGTGCGGTCAGCGTCTTCGTATCGCTGCTGCTGCTGCATATGGTGCGCAACAGTCTGAGAAACCGGATCCGCAGGGCCTGGCTTTATCCGGTGCCTTCGTTGCTGACGATTCTGCTCATTGTCTTTACCGTACTCTTTACGGTGCCGTCCCTGCTCGATGTAAAACAGCTGGCCTTTGGCGGGCTGGCCTCACAGACCGTGACGGTCGAGAAGGTGTCCGGCTGGAACGCGGTATGGGTCGACGGGAAACGTCTGACCCGGGCGCCCTGGGAGGCTGTCCCGGAGGAGGGTGGAACCTACCGGATGACGATTGCCCCGCGGAGCGGAACCATTCTACGGATGGAACCTTCCGGCAGTCCCATGTCATGACCTCCCGCAGACCGGTTGTTTATTTGATTTATTCCGGAACGTCCGATTGCATTCCCATATGGTTGCGGCATTGAGCCGCTTTTTCTGACTTCGCATGTATCCTATTGAGCCGTCCGGCGAGCTGTGGAACAATGAAACCCACCGAAAGTAAGGGGGGATTTTCCTTGGACGGCAGGCAGTTGTCAGACGAACGCTTTGGATTTTATGTGGCCGCAAGCGACCGCGACATCCTGTCCCAGGTGAGTGATTTATTGCGGCGGAGGGGATGTATCGGATTTGCGGATACGGCTGGTCGCATGCATTACCTGGTCGACGGACGGGGCGGCTCTGATTTCGCGGCGCGAAGCATTCTGGACACCGCGGGATTTACCATCCGGCTGGACGGGGAGAAGCGCCGGCTGATGAGTCCTGTGCTGGAGCGGGCGATCGGACGCGCGCTGTCTGAGGCGGAAGTGCCGGTCCATCTGAAGGGATGCCGGTATCTGCGCATGATGATCGGGATGTCGATCCGGGAGGGAGTGGATCCCTGGCCGGTGAGTAAAACGCTGTATCCGGCGGCTGCGAGTTACTATCACACGACACCCAAACGGATCGAACGGGATCTCAGGTACTGCATCCGGCTGTCCGGACAGAACATTCGCCATATGACCAACAGCATGGCACTCCATTGGCTGCGGGATCTGACAGTGCAGTACTCGGAGGAACTGACCGCTCTGGAGCGGGAGAACGATGCAGGGGACAGGGCAGGCCCGGGAACAGAAGGGCATGGAATCCCTCATGCATAACCATTTTCTGTGGATCCGTATCCAGATGAAAACAGCCCCCTGTCCGATGGACGGGAGGCTGCAAGATCCGGAGGGAGCGCTTATTTGTTGACTTTTTCCTTGAGGCCTTTTCCTGCTTTGAAGACCGGCGCTTTCGACGCGGGGATGTTCATGGCCTTCTTGGTGCTCGGATTGCGGCCGATGCGCGCTGCGCGCTTTTTGACTTCGAAGGTTCCAAAACCGACGAGGACCACTTTGTCACCCTTCATCAGGGTTTTGGTGACCGTATCGAGGAACGCGTTGACTGCTGCTTCACTGTCCTTTTTGCTGATCTTGGTTGCTTTTGCGACGGCATCGACCATCTCGGACTTATTCATGTGAGGCCTCCTTCAGGATTTGGATTTCATGCCATATTATGATATCAATTTTCTTAAGCTGTCAATACCGGAAGTCCTGAAACGGGCTTATTTCTAAGCATTATGGGATTCTTCACAAAAAGTGAACAGAAAAACCGTATAATAGGGCAACGGATAGAATCCAAAAACCATGATGGAGCGTGCCCATGACTGATTCCACTGACTCCCGGATCACCATCCATGTCGATCGGATCCGGGATACGGTTTCCCGCCTGTGTATTGAGGCCAACCGGTATCTGCCCGCAGATCTGCGCACAGCGCTTTCTCAGGCCCGACACGAGGAGCGATCCGAGACCGGGCGGGAAATCCTCGGGCAGTTATGTGCCAACGCGGACCTCGCGCGGGAGACCGGACTCCCGATCTGTCAGGATACCGGGATGGCCGTCGTTTTCCTCTCCATCGGACAGGAGGTCCGGCTGGTCGGGGGCGATCTGCGTGCTGCCGTAGATGCCGGTGTGGCGGACGGTTACCTCCGCGGACACATGCGCGCTTCGGTGGTCCGGGATCCCCTGCTGCGGATCAACACCGGGGACAACACCCCCGCTGTTCTGCATATCGAGATCATACCAGGTACCCATATCAGGATCACCGTCGTTCCCAAGGGCTTCGGAAGTGAAAACATGAGCGCGGTGCGCATGCTGAGCCCTTCCGACGGGGAAGAGGGCGTCCGCCGTTTCATACTGGAAACAGTCGAACGCGCCGGCGCCAACCCCTGTCCGCCCATTGTGGTGGGTGTCGGGATCGGCGGGACGTTCGAGCAGGTCACCCTGCTCGCGAAACAGGCACTGCTGCGCCCGATCGGGCAGCGGTCCCCCTTGCCGCACATCGCGGCTCTGGAGACCAGCCTCCTGGAAGGGATCAACCGGCTCGGCATCGGGCCGGCCGGATACGGCGGCTCTGTCACAGCGCTCGGACTTGCGATCGAGACCGCGCCGACCCATATCGCGGGACTGCCCGTGGCCCTCAATATGAGCTGTCATGCCACCCGACATGCTTTCGCGGAACTGTAAAACTACTGGTCACGGGAGTGTGTTCCCGATGGAGAAGGATATGAGCCGTATCGACATTTCATTGCCACTGGACCGGGATACCGCGGCCAGGTTACGTGCCGGAGACAACGTGACACTCACCGGTACGATGTATACTGCCCGCGACGCCGCCCACAAAAAACTCATCGAACTCCTGGACGCGGGTGAAGCCCTCCCGGTTGACCTGACGGATCAGGTGATCTATTATTGCGGCCCCTGTCCGGCACCGGAGGGATACCCGATCGGTTCCGCGGGCCCCACGACCAGCGGCCGGATGGACCGGTATGCACCGCGTCTGCTGGCGCTCGGGCTGCGGGGCATGGTGGGCAAGGGAGAGCGTTCAGAAGAGGTGATCGCAGCGATGCGCCGGTATACCGCTGTCTACTTTGGCGCGACAGGCGGCGCGGGTGCGCTGCTGGCACGCCACATCATCGCCGCGGAGACCGTCGCCTTTCCGGAGCTGGGTACAGAAGCCATCCGCAAGATCCGCGTGGATCGTTTTCCCGTAACCGTGGTTATCGACAGCCTCGGGAACAACTTGTATGATATCGGAAAAGAGCCCTATCGCGAGTGAGGGCGGCGCGTATGGTTGTCCACACGCGAGAAAACGTGTAAAATAAATCGATTCAAAAAAGCGGGCGGAGGCGAATGGCCGACCCGACCCACGAATGGAGGACCAACATGACTGTCGACAAAAACATGATCATCAGCGATGTACTTCGGATGGACCAGGGAACCGTGCCCATCTTTTTCCGGAACGGGCTGCACTGCCTGGGTTGCGCCATGGCTTCGGGCGAGACCATCGAAGAGGCCTGCGCGGTCCATGGTTTGGACTGTGATTCTCTGATCTCCCAGCTCAACAACTTTTTCGAAGTGAAGGATCTGCCCGCCGCCAACGTCTGATTCTTCCGAAACACCAGCGGACAGACGCGCCTGCCGGCAAGGGCGGGCGCGTTTTTTCACAATATTGGCGCGAAACGGTTTCGTTTCATTCTCCCGAGGTGCGAAGCGTATGATCCTCCAATCTCCGGTCTCCCCTAAAGTGAGCGGCATGATCCATGGCGGTGACTACAATCCCGATCAATGGCTGGACCGTCCCGACATTCTGGACGAAGACATCCGGCTGATGAAACTGGCTGGGATCAACGAAGCGACCGTCGGGATTTTCGCATGGCGGCGTCTCGAGCCAGCGGACGGCACATACGACTTCGGTTGGCTGGACGATATCCTGAACCGGTTGCACGAAGCCGCCATTTCTGTAATCCTCGCGACCCCGTCCGGCGCAAGACCCGCCTGGATGGACGCGAAATACCCGGAGGTGCTCCGCACCGGTCCCGACCGGGTCCGCAACCTGCACGGGGGACGACACAACCATTGTCCGACGTCCCCGATTTTCCGGGAGAAGACCATCGCAATCAACCGGATGCTGGCGGAGCGGTATAAAAACCATCCGGCGGTCGTCATGTGGCACGTCTCCAATGAGTACGGCGGCGAATGCCACTGTTCACTCTGCCAGGAGGCATTCCGGGATTGGCTCAAGATGCGGTATGCCAACGACATCGATCGGCTAAATACCGCCTGGTGGACCGACTTCTGGAGTCACCGCTTTGATTCATTTGACCAGATCGAGTCGCCGGCGCCGCACGGCGAACACGCATTGCACGGGCTTACACTCGACTGGAAGCGCTTTACAACCTGGAACACCGTCCGATTTTTCACCAATGAAATCAAGCCTCTCCGCCAGATCACGCCCCATATCCCTGTGACCACGAATTTCATGGGGACCTATCCGGGATTGAATTACAACGCGTTTGCGGACCATCTGGATGTCGTGTCCTGGGACAGCTATCCCCGCTGGCACAATCCCGAGCAAAAGGACTGGGAGGTCGCTGCGGACACCGCGTTCTCGCATGACCTGATGCGCAGCCTTAAGGGCGGCCGATCCTGGCTCCTGATGGAGAGCACACCCAGCCTGGTCAACTGGGCACCTGTCAACCGGCCCAAACGCCCCGGGATGCACCTGCTGTCTTCGCTGCAGGCAGTCGCGCACGGCTCGGATTCCGTCCAGTATTTCCAGTGGCGAAAAAGCCGCGGATCTTCGGAAAAACTCCACGGTGCGGTGGTCGATCACGTTGGTCACGAGCATACGCGCGTGTTCCGCGAAGTAGCACAAGTCGGAGGCGCACTCGCCCGTCTGGACGAAGTGGCCGGATCGTCCCTGCACTCCCGTGCGGCGGTCCTGTACGATTGGGAAAACCGGTGGGCGATTGACGACCTCCAGGGACTCCAGAGCGACCGGAAATATCTGGAGACCTGTCAGATGCATCACCGCGCGCTGTGGAAGCGCGGCGTCAACACCGACGTGATCCATATGGACGCGGATTTCGATCGCTATAAATTGATCGTCGCACCCATGCTCTATCTGCTTCGTCCCGGCGTCGGGGAGCGGCTGGCGGCCTTTGTCCGCGAAGGGGGCACTCTGGTCACCACCTATTTGACTGGGTATGTGAACGAGTCGGATCTATGCTTTTTGGGCGGGTTCCCGGGCGACGGCCTGATGGACGTGCTCGGGATCTGGGCGGAGGAGATCGATGCGCTGTACCCCGGGCAGTCCAACGGCGTCCGCTTTGAGGACAACGCACTGGGCGTGCGCGGCACATACCGGGCTTCCGACCTTTGCGAGGTGATCCACACACGCGGAGCGGAAACGATGGCGACCTATACCTCGGATTACTATGAGGGACTTCCCGCTGTGACAAGTCATTGCTATGGCCAGGGACTTGCGATTCACATCGCCGCCCGGACGGGAGAGGACCTGCTCGACGCCTTGTACCAGTCCGTTCTGCAGCAGGCCGGGGTGGATGTTCCCGTGCGCGGGCTCCTCCCTAAAGGAGTTTCCGCAACGGTTCGGACCAATGGACCTTCCGACTTTCTGTTCCTCATGAACTTTTCCAAGAAGACCCGCACGGTGTCCCTCTATGATCTTCCCATGACCGATCTGCTCTCCGGAGAGCCTGTTGGCGCGGAAACAATCCTGTCCCCCTATGGTGTTCGGGTAATCCGCTTCGATCGCATTGACACGAATGCCTCCAATCCGTAGAATGGGTTTTGCCCCAAAAGACGCTGGTGTAGCTCAGCTGGTAGAGCAACTGATTTGTAATCAGTAGGTCGGGGGTTCAAATCCGTCCACCAGCTCCACCGAAACCCC
>CAZBKR010000102.1:0-6913 GCA_964492455.1 uncultured Oscillospiraceae bacterium | reverse complement strand
GCAGACGGGAAAACCATCCTGTCCAATGTCATTGCGTCGCAAGCGGAGCTGCACGGCCGATTCGGTGGTGTCGTGCCCGAAGTCGCTTCCAGAAAGCATGTCGAGGCGATCCTGCCGGTTATCGGCAAGGCTTTGTCCGATGCCGGAATACAGCTGTCCGATCTGGATCTGATCGCGGTCACACGCGGTCCAGGCCTGGTGGGGGCGCTGCTGGTCGGCATCAGCGCCGCCAAGGGACTGGCAGTTGTCTCGGGACTTCCTCTGGTGGGTGTTCATCACATCGCCGGACACATCGCCGCGAATTATCTTGCACACCCGGGACTGGAGCCACCGTTTCTGTGTCTGGTGGCATCAGGCGGACACAGCCATCTGGTCCATGTGCGGGGGCTGGCGGACTTTTCGCTGGTCGCACGCACCCGGGATGACGCGGCGGGAGAGGCCTTTGATAAAGTGGCGCGCGCTCTCGGACTCGGGTATCCCGGAGGACCCAATATCGAAAAGGCCGCCGCGGAGGGGGATCCAGCCGCATGGCGGTTTCCACGCACCCGTTTTCCGGACGGAAGTCTGGATTTTTCATTCAGCGGACTCAAGACCGCCGCGATCAATCATCTCCATCATGCCGCTCAGACCGGCGTAACGCGTCTGGAAGGGAAGCCGCTGGCCGATTTTGCAGCGAGCTTCCAGCATGCGGTGGTGGACACGCTGGCGGAACACGCGGTGGAAGCCGCTGTCCGTTTATCTGTCCCGGCCATCACACTGGCGGGCGGCGTAAGCGCAAACAAGGCTCTGCGTCAGGCGCTGGAATCCCGGGCCCGGGTAGTTTCCCTTCCGGTGTACTGGCCGCCTGCGATACTATGTACGGACAATGCGGCGATGATTGCGGCGGCGGGTACTTTTGCCTATCTGGCCGGACAGCGGGACGGCCCGGACCTCGACGCGGTTTCTGCCGCGTCCATTGACTGAACAGGAGAGCGATTCGATATGGCGGCATCAGCCAAAGGCATCAAAATCATCACCGACAACCGCAAGGCCTTTCACGAGTATTTTATTCTTGAACGGCTTGAGACCGGCATTGAGCTTGCCGGCACCGAGGTCAAATCCATCCGGAACGGGCATGTGAACCTCGGCGACAGCTATGCGGCGGTCGACAACGGGGAACTCTGGCTGTACGGCATGCACATCAGCCCATATGAACAAGGCAACCGGTTCAACAAGGATCCCATGCGCACCCGGCGGCTGCTGGCACATAAACGTGAGATCGCCCGGCTGTACGGAAGGGTCAGACAGGACGGACTGACACTGGTTCCAACCCGCCTGTATTTTCTCAACGGCCGGGTCAAGGTTGAAATCGCGCTTGCAAAAGGTAAGAAAAATTACGACAAGCGGGATGCGGAAGCCAAACGGGAAGCCGACCGCGTGATCGCGCAGCGGATCAAATCCTCCCGGCGGGACGAGTAGGGGACATGCCGGCAGGTTACTCGAAAAGTACGTTTCCTTTCATTTCCGATGTCAAAATACAGACGTACGTCTTGCCGGCATTGAACGTCAGCGTTCTGCCGTCCTCTGTGGTATAGACCAGCGGGTCGTAGATACCGCCTTTGTCCCACCGGATTTCCTGAAGTTTGCCGCCGGAGAGATAGTATCCCTCGCCGCCTTCTGTCAGACGCGCGGCAACATGTCCGAAGTTATCGAGCGGATAAATGGTGGTAAACAGCACCAGGACGTTTGTGACCCGGATCGGCTCGCCGGTTGTCCCGTCAATGTGGGGGCCGCCGTACTGTGACTTGGCATAGGTGCGGGTGGCATCGTCGTATTCAAAACCGGCGGTCGGACTGGTGGACCAGGCGGTGAACGGGACGGAGAAAGAACTGCAATCCGCTCCGTCTGCCGGCTCGAACGCTTCCGGGTGACGGAAAGTGAAGGGAAGCTTCGTGTCCTCCGACAAGGTTTCGCGCAATCCTTTTCCGGGGATCGCGGCGGTTATCAGTTCCGCATTGGTTTTGACGCTATGTTCTGAACCCCGTTCTGCGGCGATTTCCGGATCCCGCCAGCAGCCGGCCGCATAGAACTGGAGATCCAGGGTCCGGATGCCCTCTCTGGCCATGTAGTCCCAGCAGAGCACCGACGCCCCGAAATGGACGAGGACGGCATCGTGTCCCATGGCGACGTCGACAAAACTGTCCCGCGTACTCCGGATGCTCAGGACTTCCGGGATGGTGCTGGCGTCTGCGAACATGGCCATCACCCGCGTATAGCCGCTCTCGACGACCATCTCATAATAAAGGTCCGCGCTGCCGATTCCAAGCTGAGGCAGCGCTGCCTGAATGTTGCTGAACATGATCGCGACCGGCCTTTTGTCCGCGTTTGCCGGATCCATCGTGTACTGCCCGGTGAGAGGATTCATGTTGGCCGGAGTGCGGGTCGGCATGGGAGTGGCCGTTGGCTGACGGGTTGCCACAGCGGTGGTGGCCGCGGTCGTCGTGCTTTCTGCCGGCATGCCGCCGGTTGGTTCCAGCGGTACCGTCCTGCCGCATCCGGCAGAGAGCAGGAGTACCAGTACTGCAGCGAGTCCGCGGATCGCCATTTTTCGGAGCCAGGGAGCAAAGAACATAGGATCTGTCCTCATTTCATAAAAACCGCGCGATTCGGGTCGCAACTACCGTCTATTTTACATCACACTGCGATTTGAAGTCGCCTATGCGCTTCTATATAATATGGCTTGGCACCAGCGGCACACATCAGCGATGTCGTCCCTTGCTCAGGGGGGGTGCCCATCGGAGTGAAATCATGGATATGGTCGAGTTTACCCGACTCATGCTCGAAACCCCCGCATTGCTGATCACCGTTATCCTGGTCATGGCCGTCATATTTGTCAACGGCTGGACCGATGCCCCCAATGCAATCGCCACCGTGATCTCCACCCGCGCGATGCCGCCGCGGGCTGCGATTCTGATGGCCGCTTTTTTCAATTTCCTCGGCGTGGCGGTCATGACTTCGGTCAATGTCGCCGTCGCGGACACGATATTCAAAATGGTGGATTTCGGATCCGACAGCCGGATTGCCGTCATAGCGCTGTGCGCGGCATTGGTTGCCATTGTCGTGTGGGCGACCGCAGCCTGGTATTTCGGCATACCGACCAGCGAAAGCCACGCTCTGATCGCGGGTATCACCGGCGCTGCGGTCGCGATCACCGGATTTTCCGGTGCCATCAACGCGGACCAGTGGCTCAAGGTGGTCTATGGACTTGTCTTGTCGACGTTTCTGGGATTTGTGTCCGGCTATCTGGTTGCCAAGCTGGTCGCACTGTCGTTCCGCAAGGTCAACCGCCGTCGTGCCGACCGCGGCTTCGGGTACGCACAGATCGCCGGAGGCGCGGCCATGGCTTTTATGCACGGTGCCCAGGACGGACAGAAATTCATCGGCATCCTGATGCTCGGAATTCTGCTTGCCCGCGGGGAGACGGTCTCGCCCGGGATGGTGATAGACGTGTCATTCTTTGTGATGGTGCTCTGTTCTCTGGTCATGGGGATCGGGACATCAGTCGGAGGATACCGGATCATCAAGGCGGTGGGCATGGACATGGTCAAGCTCGAGAAGTATCAGGGATTTTCCGCGGATTTTGCGGCGGCGGGGTGTCTGCTTCTTTCTTCGCTGACCGGAATACCGGTCAGCACGACGCACACCAAGACCACCGCGATCATGGGAGTGGGTGCCGCCCGCCGCGTTTCTATGGTAAACTGGAGCGTCGTGCGGGACATGGTGCTGACCTGGGTACTGACGTTTCCCGGTTGCGGTGTCATCGGATACGTCATGGCAAAACTGTTTATTCGGCTCTTTTGATAAGGGGGATGTAGAATATGGCTATTCTGAATAAACCGGTCGATTACTTCCAGATGCTGGTGGAAGCGACCGAACAATCCTGCAAAGCCGCGGAAAAACTCGAAGAACTTGTATTGACGATGGACCAACTCGAAGACAGGCTGGAAGCGCTGCACACGATCGAACATCACGCAGACGGTCTGCTGCACGATTTGTGCGCGGAACTGAACCGTGCCTTCATCACACCCCTCGAGCGCGAAGATATCCTGGAGATCGCGAGCGCGATCGACGATATCACCGATCAGATCGAGGATACCGGCATCCATATCTGGATGACCAATCTCCAGGGGACGCGCCCGGACATGGTGGAATTCGTGAAAATCGTCCGGCAGTGTTCGGACGAACTACTGGCCGGGATCCGGGAATTCCGCAACTACAAAAAATCCAAGACGATCAACGATCACATCATCGAAGTGAACCGGCTGGAGGAAGTCGGGGACCGTCTGTATCAGAAAGCGGTGCGCAATCTGTATCTGACCGAAACCGAGCCGCTGGAAATATACAAATGGCGCGAAGTCTACAACGATCTCGAAGAATGTTGTGATGCCATCGAACTGGTTGCCGACCTGATGGAAAGCACCATGATGAAGAATAGCTGAGTAAGTGAGATGCCCGATATGAAAAAGACGAATCCTGTCCGTGCCCCGCAGGGACAGAAGCCATACCAGACTTCCCGCTCTCAATCCTATGCCTATGACAATGTTCCGTCCGGCCGCGGCACGCGCGGACGCAGATCCGGCCGGGCCGGCCGGGTGTTGATCCGGATTGCCGCCGCTCTGCTGGGCATGGTGGTTGGATTTGGGGTATACACCTGGTATTTGCTTGGGAAACCGCTTTTTACGGACATTCCGATCATCCGCCCCAGGGACGGGACTGCCGTTCCGATCGATCATTATACGATTCCCACCTCCAACACCGATGGCGCGTGGGGGGAGGGAGGACGGGTCCGGGTCTATGTCCATCCCGATTTCCCCATCGAACAGGTGGAGCGGATCGACAGCAAAGTCGAAAACATTCTGGTGTTCGGTGTGGACGCGCGGAGTCCCGAGGAGATGATCAGCCGGGCGGACAGTCTGATCGTGCTTACGATCGACTCCCGGGAGAACTGCATAAAGCTCACTTCGATCATGCGCGACACCGAAGTGGATCTGGCCGGCCGCAGCGACAATGAAAAAATCAACGCGGCATACGCGCTGGGCGGAGTCGGTCTGCTGATCAATACAATCAACCAGAATTTCGGACTCGACATACAGGGGTTCGCGATGTTTGATTTTTACAGTGCGACCGAGTTGATCGACATCGTGGGCGGGATGGAAATTGACGTGCAGGCGGAGGAAATCGAAAATCTCAACGAGATTCTGGATGAAATGCACGCCTTGTTCCACAGCGAGGAACCGGCTCCCTATGTGACCTCTTCCGGTCCGCAGAAACTGAACGGCATGCAGACCATCGCCTGGGCCCGGATCCGCAAGGTCGGTTCGGATCACGCGCGGACCGGCAGGCAGCGTCAGGTGATGATGAATCTGATTGCGCTGTTCAAGGAGGCCGGGCTCCCCAAAAAGATCTCGTTTCTGGATGAAAGCCTGGGGCATTTCGAGACCAATCTGGGGCGTTCCGACATGATGCGGATCGGATTGGACGCAATGCAGAGCTTGTCGGAAATGCGGGAGTACAAAGTGCCCGCGGACGGTATGTACCAGACCGATCCGGAGAACTGGAATATGCGGATCAACTGGGACCTGCAGTTGCCGGCTTTGCACGAATTCCTCTGGGGAACCGGAGAAAGGTGACAATCAAGTGACCAGAACGATCACCATCTCTCTGTCGGAACAGGGCGGTTTTGCGAAACACCATTTCGATAATCTGTACGTTCTCGACAATTATATCCGTGGTATGGTGCCTGGACAGGCTTTCGAACGCTCTGCCGTAAACGAGGGTGCGACGCAGATATTTGCCGTTTTTGACGGGATGGGGGAAGGGGAACTCGGTGTAGAGGCTTCCCGTATCGCCGCGGAAATCCTGGACCGGCACCGCAGGATGGCGGAAAGCCAACCCGATCTCCCGTTCAAGGATTTTGTCCGCGCTTATGTTCAGGAATCCAATGCGGCTTTGTGTGACGGGATCCGGCAAAACAAGGGCCTGCGGATGGGTACGACGTTTTCCCTCCTGTTTATCCGGGACGGCATCGCTCGTACAGCCAACATCGGCAACAGCCGGGTGTATCTGTATCGCGGGGAGAGCCTGATCCAGATGTCCTACGATCACACCCAGGCGCAAAAACTGGTGCGGATGGGCATCATCGGCAGGGAAGAAGCGCGTACGCATCCCGAGCGCAACGTCCTTACACAATATCTCGGCATTTTCCCGGAAGAAATGCAGCTGGAGCCGTCCTTTGGCCCGACTGTAATTCTGCAAAAAGGGGATATGTTCGTTTTGTCGAGCAACAGTGTATCGGAAATACTCGACGAAGCGGCTCTGCAGTGGCAGATCGGTACCGCGGATGTGTTCTCGACGTTGCCGCACCGGATCGTGCAGCAGTCGATCCAGGCCGGCACCCGAGACAATGTATCATTGATCGCTGTGCGGATTCTTGAAACCGACACCCGGATGGCCCAGGTGGCAGCCGGGTCGATGCTTGATGTGACAACCCAGATACCCGCGGGGGAGATTGACCACGCCATCGCGGCAGCGGCGTTCGAAGCCCCGTTTTCCCCCCGCCCCCCTGTCTCCTCCGGACAGGCGGGAGACCTTGCGACAGAACCCCCGGTCGCGCCTGACGAAGAAAAAACCCAATCCCGTGCGCACAGGATTCTGGTGCCTCTTGCGTTTTTCCTTTGTTTTGTACTGGTCGGTGTCGCGGCCGCCAAGATGATGTTTTCCTGGGATGCGCTGTTTGGAAAGCGGCCGCCGCTCGTTACCACGACTGCGTTGTCTCTGCCGACCGGGCCGGGGGAGACGACAGTTGTCCCGACCACCCCGGCGGAAACCACACCTGCGCCTACTGCAGCACCCACGGAGACAACGCCTGTCACTG
>CAZBKR010000101.1:0-6929 GCA_964492455.1 uncultured Oscillospiraceae bacterium | reverse complement strand
TGTTCGACAACCTGGAGACCTGCCCAGAAAACCTCAAGCTGTTCTTTTACCGGTTGCGGTACGACACCATCCTGAATTCCGGCAAGACGTTGCTGCAGCACATCTACGATACCCACTTTGAAGGGGTCGAGGATGTCGAGGTCTTCGTGCAGAAATGGGACGAACTCAAAGGACTGGTGCCGGACGATGTGTTCGCCCGTGTCCAGGCCAAGTTCCACCAGCAGCTGGAACATTCCAAAGAATGGCGCGACGTCATCAACACCTACTTCTTCCGGAGAACAGGAATACCTGATATGCGCGGCCGCTTGATTTACGATTGATTCCTGTTCGACACGTACGGGCATTGGAGACGCTCATGGAAGGCTTATTTACGATTAATGCCCGTAAGCCAGAGAACCAGGAATCCCAGATATGCATGGAAGGCTCATTTTCGATTGATTCCTGTTCGAACAAATGTACAACATCAGTCCGTCCGGGAGACACTGACCTGCTCCCGGGCGGATTCTTTTATGGTAGTCACGCTAGATTGTCAGGTGTCTTTCAAGTCTGTCCGCCGGTTCTTTCTCCCGTGGAGTGAGATCATTCCGACGAAAAAGACAATCGGAAACACAGATGCTGCGAGCAATCCGATCCGGAGCGCTCCCGACCCGGAGTCCGAAAACAAAACGTTCGCGAGAGTGGCCAACGGCCCTGGCCGGCTGGCCAGATCGGACACCAGACCTGCGATCCAGGGCCCGGCAGACCCGCCCAGATCCCCCGCAACCGCCAGCGCACCAAACAGTGCGGTTCCACCGGCCGGAAAGCGGGCTGCGCTCAAGCTGAGTGTGCCAGGCCACATCAGGGCAACCGTAAATCCGCATACCGCGCAACCCGCCAACGCCGCCACAGGGCTCCGGGCAAAGATCGCCAGCACATAACAGGCTACACAGGCAAATCCGCTCACCCACAACACGCGCCGCAAATTGACGCCCGCGCCGCGCAACCCGTACCAGGTACGCACGATTCCCATAAACACGGCCAGAAGCCCGGGTCCCAGCAGATCGCCGACGATCTTGGGGATTCCGAGTCCCTGCTCCGCAAACAAGGACGACCATTGTGTCATGGTCAATTCGCTCGCGCCCGCACAAAGCATCAGCAACACTGCGGTACGAAACAAGCCTGATCGGCTCAGCCGCCGGAGGGGTGTCGTCGATTTCCCGTCCGGGAGGGGCGGCATCGGCACTTTCCGGAAACGCAGGAGATTGTAAAGGGGGAGGATCGCCCAAAAAATGGGCAGTACAAACCACAGTTGCTCACCTGCCAACCGGATGGCCACAGTCGACAGCAAAATGACAGCCGCCTGCCCCCAGCAGTAAAACGAATGCAAGAGGCTCATCGCGGAGGCTTTTTCCTCCCCGGGGAGCGCGTCCACGATCGGGCTCATCAACACTTCGATGAATCCGCCCCCGATCGCATACAAGATGACGGCCATCGCCAGTCCCGGATAAGGCGATGAAAACAAAAAGGGAAACACACCGAGCGCAACCAGGCCGGCTGCACAAAATCCGTGAGCCAGTATGACACCGAACCGGTATCCAACCCGGTCCGCATATCGCATCGCAATCAGATCGGCCGCGATCTGGGTCCCGAAATTGAGCAGCACCAGTCGTCCGACCTGTTCATACGAAAGTCCGAACGAATTGCGGAACAGGACAAACAGGAGAGGCGCGAGATTGTTGACGATCGCCTGGGTGACAAACCCGAGATAGCAGGAATGAAGTGTCGGCCGATAAGGATGTGCCCTGCCAGCGGCCGGCGGAGCGACATGCGCCATGGAGACCATCAGGACAGCCGCCCGATGAATTCCCGAACCCTGGAGGGACCTGCGGCAAAGATTTCGTCCGGGGTGCCTTCCGCCTGCACGACGCCGTTTTCCATGAAAAGGATCCGGTCGGACAGGTCCCGCGCGAACTGCATTTCATGTGTGACGATGATCATCGTCATATGCTCGCTCGCCAGATCGCGAATGACCCGTAGCACCTCCCCGGTCAGTTCCGGGTCCAGCGCAGACGTCGGCTCGTCGAAAAAGAGGATTCTGGGCTGCAACGCGAGTGCCCGGGCGATCGAAACCCGCTGCTGCTGACCTCCGGAGAGCTGATAGGGATAGGCATCCCGCTTGTCTTCGAGTCCGAGCTTTGCGAGCAGTGCCGCCGCACGCGCTTCCGCTTCCTGACGGTCTATACCGGCGACCGTAATCGGGGCGTCGACGATGTTGCGCAGCACACTGAAATGCGGAAACAGATGGAAACTCTGGAACACCAGACCAAAGTGGCTGTGCATCGCACGCAGTTCCTTTTTGGGCGCATACACACTGCGCCCGTCCGGTCCGGTGCGGGCGGCATATGCGCCCAGGTAGACCAGATCGCCCCCGTCCATTCGTTCGAGCATCGTCGCGCACCGCAGCACGGTGGACTTGCCCGATCCGGAAGGACCGATGATCGAGACCACTTCGCCCTCTTCCACGGACAGCGAAAAGTCCCGGAGGACTTCCAGGTCGCCGAAGGCTTTTTTCATGTGAGCGATTTCCAGAATCTTCATGGCCATCCTGTCAGCGGTAGTAATTCAGTGCGGACTCGATCCGTTCCATGCCGGAGGCGACGAGCAGGTTGAACACATAGTAAAACACACCGGCCACCATCAGCGGCATGATCGAGGATTGAGAAGCAGCGATCTGCCGGGCGGTTGTGAACATTTCAACAACCGTCAACGCAAAAGCGAGCGAGGTGTCTTTGACCAGGGTGATGGTCTCATTGGTTACGGGCGGCAGGATGCGCTTGACCACCTGGGGCAGAATGATCCGCACAAAGGTCTGGATCCGGGTATACCCGAGCACCTGGGCGGCCTCGTACTGTCCCGCGGGCATCGACTCGATTCCCGCGCGGTAGATTTCGGCAAAATAGGCCGCATAATTCAGTACAAACGCGATGATGACCGCGACAAAACGGAACGACCGTCCCATCTCGATGCCGAACACAAAAAACGGTCCGAAATAGACCACCAGCAATTGCAGCATGAGCGGAGTGCCGCGCATGATCGAAATGTAGATTTTGGACAGGGTGCGGATCAGAAAGAAGCGGGACATCCGGCAGAAAGAAAGCAGTAAACCCAGCGGAAGGGAGAAGAGCAGCGTCAGTACAAAGATCTCCACAGTCGTGAGAAATCCTCTGGTCAGCTGTAACAGCATAAATCCCCAGTCCACTTGACGCTCCGTTTCTTATAGTAAAAAAAGGCAGGGGGACGGGATCCTCAGATCCCGTCCCCCTGCCGGTCGATCATTCACCCAGGCAGACAAAGTCCTGGAGTTCCCACGCGGTGGCGATTTCGAGGAACTTGCCGTCCTCGAGCATTTCCATCAGGGTCTCTTCGACCAGATCACGCAATGCTTCGTTTCCGAGCTTGAATCCAACACCGTACTGCTCTTCGGAAAGGTAGTCGTCAAGGATCACAAATTTGCCGGCTTCACGGGAAGCAATCTGCACATTGGCGACGCCGATGTCCATCGCGATGGCATCCACCGAACCCTGTTCGAGTTCCATGAACGCGGTGTTGTAGTCGCCAAACTGCAGAAGGTCTTCAAACGAGGCCAGCAGATCTGTATTGTCTTCGCTTTCCAGCGCGGCAAGCGCGGAGGATTCTTTCTGGACCGCAACCAGTTTGCCGGCCAGACCCGCCTGGTCCTGGATGCCGGCGGAAGCCGCCACGACAAATACCTGGCTGTTGTTCACATAGGGGGACGACCAGGTGTAATCGTCTTCCCGGCCGTTGATCGTGAAGCCGTTCCAGATGCAGTCGATTGCGCCGGAATCCAGTTCACTGTCTTTGCTGTCCCAGTTGATGGGTTGTTTCACAAGTTCCCAGCCTCTGCGCTCACAGACTTCCTGTGCCAGATCCAGGTCGAATCCGGTATATTCCCCGTTATCGTCCATAAAGCCGTACGGGGGGAATTCGGCGTCAAAGCCGACTGTGAACGTTTTGTCCCCGCCTTTGTTGTCCGCACAGCCGGCCACCAGGCCAAGCATCAGCAGAAGAGCCAGAATCAGTACAGCAGTCTTTTTCATATCTCCTCCAGATCGCCCCGCTTCGTTTGTTGATTTAGCATGGTAAAGCGGTAGCCTTACGCATGCTAGCACTCCCGTTCAAATGATGTCAATAGATAAGAAACGGAAGGCTGCGCGGACTGAAAGGAACCGCCTCTAGTCCCATGAGCAGGCATCGTACCCGGATTCGTCAAATAGCGGTGTCGAGAAGTAGCGTTCCGCGGTGTCCGGCAATACGGTAACCACCGTCTTGCCCTCTCCCAGCTTTTCCGCAAGCCGCAGAGCGGCCGCCACATTGGTTCCACTCGAGATGCCGCACATGAGCCCTTCGAGCCTGGCCAGGTCTTTGGCGGTTTGAATGGCTTCCTCGTCCCTCACGATACAGATATCTTCATAGATCCTGGTGTTCAGCACAGCGGGGATCAATCCGTCTCCGATCCCCATCTGCAAATGGGTGCCGATCGTTCCGCCCGAGAGGATCGCTGCGTTTTCCGGTTCGACCGCCCAGATCACGATGTCCGGATTTTGTGCCTTCAGTACTTCCCCGATGCCGGTGATGGTACCTCCGGTTCCGATCCCGGAGCAAAACCCGTGGATCGGCCCGGCGACCTGCTCCAGGATCTCGAGCGCGGTGTGATGCCGGTGCACCATCGGATTGGCCTTGTTCTCAAACTGCTGCGGAACAAACACATGGGGATCGTTCGCCGCCATCTCGAGCGCCAGCTGGAGACAGGTTTCTATACAGGCGCCGATATCGCCGCCATCGTGCACTTCGATCACCTCGGCACCATAATGCTGTACCAGTTTCCGCCGCTCCTCGCTCACACAGTCCGGCATGATGATCACCGCGCGATACCCGCGAACCGCCGCGACCAGCGCCAGACCGATCCCCTGGTTTCCGCTGGTGGGTTCGACGATGATGGAGTCCTTGTGCAGGATTCCCTGCCGCTCGGCTTCCCGGATCATGTTATATGCGGTGCGGGTCTTAATCGAACCGCCCACGTTGAGCCCTTCATATTTGACCAGGACTTCCGCCGATCCCGGTTTGACCAACCGGTTGAGCCGGACCATCGGAGTGTGCCCGATCGCCTCGAGTACATTGTCGTAGACCATAGTTCCTCCCGGATACGCGCAAAGAACCCCGACCTGCCTTACGGAGGCGGTGCCGCTGCGAATTCTGTCATCCTAACACTCTACCGCAAAGTCGCCCGGATGAAAACGACCAGAGAAATCGATACAGGCGTCAGCGCAGGAACCGGAAGGAGTCGAAATCAAACCGGCTGCCCGGCAAAAACATAAAGGTGACTGTGCGGTCCCCTGTTACGCGCTCGATGGAAAACGCCCGCTCTTCGTACGTATCAGATCGTGTAAACTCCACACTTCGGGTTTCTTCGCCTTCCGGACCGGAGAAACGGAGATGAAGGGTGTTTCTGTCGATGGGGGAGTGTCCCCGGATCAGGATGCCAGTCGTGCCTTCCTGCCCGAATGCCATCCCGCCGAACTCCAGCGAGACGTTGTTGCCGATCTCCTCGACTTTTCCGTCCGAGACCGTAAATGTGTCTCCATAGAGATGATCCGCCTCCGCGGCCGGATTGTCCGAAAACGCGCGGTCCGGCCGGGCAAAGGTGAATCCCTTGATATGTACCTTGTCGTGTAATACAAAGCAGACAGATGTGATCCCGCGAAGCCGGCGGGATAGCCGGAAGGTCTCCTCCTGGTAGACATTCCAGCGGGATGGCTTCTGGTAAACCACGTCCGCGAGCATCTGAGACCCATCGTCGCCCGGCATCCCTTCCCAGATCTGCATTGCATACGGCTCGCTGGTCAAAGCGAAAATCGGCATCATAATCGTATCCGACCCGAACGGACCGAAGTCGATCCCCTCGACACACACCCGGGTCTCGGCACCGCGCGCGGTCGCCACTCCCCGTTCGTTGCCGTTGGACACTTCTCCCCGGCTGCGCGTGTAGAGCCCTGCGGACACAAACCCATACGGATCCTTATACGCGGTTCCGAGTCCGGTGACCGTCCATTCGAGCTGGGAGAGAAGCCGGGTCCCGGGACCGCCGTTCCGGGAGGTGCAGCGCAACAGAAACGCGCCGTCCCCGAGCGCGGTGACTAGCGCGGTCTGCCCGGCGGCTTCCACGATTGCCAGATTGGACGGGATACCGGCGGCGTCCACGACGCTCCACGATACATCCCGCCAGGTAGCGTCCGCGGGGTGCAGGACCGCTCGAACCTCGGCGGTGCGCCGGGTTTCATCCAGCGACTGTCCGCCTGCGGCCACCAGTTCGATCTTCCGGAGCGGGATTTCTCCGGACTGGCCGAGTTGAATCGGCAGTTCCCGGTTGTGTGCGAACACAGATACACCGGAACGCTGCCCGGCGGGCACCGGATGCGACTGCAGTTCCACCGTTGCCGGCTGCAACCCGGGGGAAACCGCTTCCATCCGGATCGGGCCCGCCTCCATGGTGGTTGCGATGATCGCCATCAGCTTGCCACCGAATAACCGGCGGCTGGTCCCTTTATACGGGTCGTAATCAGTGCTGTCCCCGTTGTCCAGCCCCACCAGCCGCCCGGCACCGGTCACACGGATGTCCACGCGGTTGCCTGCGTTGTCGACAGGGTTTCCCTCTCTATCGTCTGTGGTGATCTCCACAAATACGAGGTCGGTCCCGTCCGCACACAGATCGGTCTTATCCGGCCGGAGTCGCAAGGCATAGGATTCACCGAAGGAACGGCGGACACATGTCGCGACCACCCTGCCCTCTTTGTCGCAGGCAAACGCCTCGAGTGTTCCCGGGCGGAAAGGAATGCGCCAGTGCCCTGCCAACTGAGTGCCGTGAACATGAT
>CAZBKR010000100.1:0-6980 GCA_964492455.1 uncultured Oscillospiraceae bacterium | reverse complement strand
TCACTTTCCTTGTCCGGACCCGGTCGACAGCCTTCAGGATCTTCTGCGAGCCATAACCGGCAGCAAGTGCAGCCGCAACCCCCGCAATCAGATCCGGTGAATAATGCTGTTTGATAAACAGAGTGGACAGGCAGATGAGAATCGCCACACTCAGATTGGCGATCCGCCCCGCGCCCCGTGTGACGGATTGCCGGTTCCGTTTCCCCTGCACCCGAAGCAGCCGGTCAAACTCCAGAAAGGTCAGGACGGAAAACGCCACATGGATGCTGGGCAGGCAATTGTAGGGCGGGTCAATTTCATAAAGCTGCCGCACCAACTTCGCGGCCAGATGGTCCCCCGGGACGTCCGGGCGAACCACAGTGGTCGGAAAAGCTGCGAAAATTGCCAGCGCAACCAGAAGAGTGAGAAACATCGATAAGATGTACCGGTGGTAAACATGTATACCGTCCACCCGGAACAGCAGCAGCAGGATGGCGCCGTAACTGTAGAGATACCAGAAACAATAAGCATAGACGAATCCGGACACGAATGGAATCCGGTCATCCAACGGCAGCCGGACCGTCCAGGCAACCCCCGCGGCTTGCGCTTGCAGTCCGATCCATCGATAACCGGCAAAAGCAGCCACTACCGGCAAAACCCACAAAGCCCTTACCGCGTACTCGCGCCAGCCGGCGGTGCGCTTTTCCGTCGATACGGGCATGACCGGATCAATCCAGCGGGCGGACTTTGCCGGGATTCTGGAGATCGTCTGCTGCGTTCAGGCCGGATACGATAAATCCTCCGTCAGATCCGAAAACCTGGACGGTCACCTTGCCGTACACGCTGCGGAAGGAGTCAGACGCCGGATCCAGTCCGTACACCTCGGCCCGCATCTCGCAAAAGCCGCGATAAACCGCCAGCGCGGTTTCGGCATCCACCGGTTCGTTCGCAACCACGGAGAACTTGGAATTGGAGGTTTTGGCAATGGCCCAGGCCTCCTTGCCGACATGGTCAAACGGCAGGATCGACTCCACGCGCTCCGCCAGATCCGCTCGGTGCGCGTCACGAACCAGCGTGATCGGCAATATCGCCGCCGCGATCACGAGACACAGCACGCCGATAAAAGCCGCAATCTTGATCTTGGCAGATGTCGAGAGTTTGGCGGATGGCATCTCGATCTTCTCGACCTGCGCGCGAGGCGCGGCTGATTGCGCGGAGGCAGGGGCCGCCTTTGACTGCGAAGTCCGGGCGACGCTCTGCGCCTTTTTGGCGGTATGCGCCTGTTTGAGCGCTTTATTGTAAATCGATGCGGCATTGACGGCCGCGTCGTCCTCGGGCTGCGGCTCGTTCGGAAATTCGTACCCATCCGGGTTCGCGGCTACAGCGAACGCGTCGGCTGTACTCATCACCGCACGGCAGAACAGACACTTGACTGTGTCTTCGCCGGTGTCGGCCATCACGATGGATCCGCAATTGGTGCAACGGGCTTCTTTGATCGGCATAGGGCAACCGTCCTTCTGTTTTTGCGCTGTCATTATAACAGATCGGTTCCGCTCTGCACATTGATATAATAAATGACACGGAATCAAGATCGATCTCAACGTCTGACCGGTTTGCAAAAACCATATCGCACCGGCGGGAGGGTTTATGTCTGCCAATTATTCCCTGCATCAGAACCAGCTGGAGGAGATGGCTGTTTCGCTGGCCGGTCTCCGGGGTGAAACCTGCGATCCCGTAACCATCTCCATGGAAACCGGGCGGCTCTGCGGGGTGCTGGACCGCCTGGAGGCGTCCGCAGCAGGCGGGAATCCGGTTCGTGTGTTCTCGTCCCCCGCGCGCACGGAAATCGGGGGCAACCACACCGACCATCAGCGCGGTTGTGTGCTGTGTGCTGCGGTCGGTCTGGATATCCTGGCGGTGGTTCGCGCGACGCATACGGAAAAAGTGGTGCTGTCGTCCGAGGGTATGGGACCGCCGGATCAGGTGGATTTGCGGATCACCGAACCGCAGCAGGACGAAGCCGGCCATTCTGCCGCGCTGATCCGGGGGGTCGCGGTCTGGTTTATACAGCACGGATACCGCGTCGGGGGATTTGAAGCTGCCACTACAAGCCGCATCCCGCGCGGAGCAGGACTGAGTTCCTCCGCGGCTTTTGAGTTGCTGGTCGCGCGCATTTTCAACAATCTGTACAACGATGGACGGATTACGCCGACCGAACTGGCGCGGGCGGGTCAGTTCGCGGAGAATCGTTATTTCGGAAAACCCTGCGGGTTGATGGACCAGATGGCCTGTGCGCTCGGAGGCGTCCAGCTGATCGATTTCAAAGATCCGGAGTGTCCTGCAGCTGAACCTGTGGAGGGATCGAAGGTGCTGGACGAGCTTACGATCGCTGTGACCAACACCGGCGGGAGCCATGCGGATCTGACAGAGGCTTATGCCTCCATTCCGAACGACATGGCCGGCGTGGCACAAGCCATGGGCGGAACGGTGCTGGCCGAGATCGATCCGGCGGCCTTTGATGCGAATTTCACATCGCTTGCGGAAACCCTGTCAGACCGCGCACTGCTGCGTGCCTTGCATTTTTTTGGTGAAACCCGTCGCGCGCGCACGCTTGCGGAAGCACTCCGGTCGGGGGGAATATCCTCCTTTCTGGAACAGGTGACGGCTTCCGGACACTCCTCCTGGATGCTGCTCCAAAATGTGTGGCACCCCGACGCGCATACCCCCCAACGTCTTGCGCTGGGACTGGCCACGGCAGGCGCGCTTCTGGAGCGGCAAGGTGCCGTGCGCGTGCATGGCGGTGGCTTCGCAGGAACGTTTCAGGCTTTCCTTCCGCCCCCTTTGCTCCCGGCTTATACCGCGCGTATGGATACGCTGTTCGGGCCGGGCTCGACCCATGTACTGCACCCTCGCACATCCGGAGCCTGCGAGGTGCATCCCGTATGAACAGCACTCCTGCAAAACCGGACGAAAAGCACATGCGGTCCGCACTCCGGCAGGCGGAAAAGGCACTTGCGCTTGAAGAGACTCCGATCGGGGCGGTGATTGTCCGGGACGGCCGCATTGTCGCGCGGGGATTCAACCGGCGCGAAACCCGCCAGGATGTCACGTTGCACGCGGAAATGATCGCGATCCGCCAGGCGTGTGCGCGTCTTGGATCCTGGAGACTGGACGGTTGCGAATTGTATGTGACGCTGGAACCCTGCGCCATGTGTGCGGGCGCAATCCAGCAGGCGAGGATCGCGCGGGTGGTGTACGGCGCGGCCGATCCAAAGGCCGGTGCCGTCGAGTCTCGCCTCCGTTTTTTTGATCTGCCTGATATGAATCACACGGTCACCTATACAGGCGGCGTGCTGTCAGACGAGTCTGCCTGCCTCCTTCGCTCGTTTTTCTCATGGCTCCGAAAGCGGGACCGGTCACTGGGCACCAAGGGAGCCCGTCGCGATCTGGCCAAGGCTCAGATGCACAAGAGAAAAGGCGCCGGGGGAAGTCCCCCGACGCCGTAGATTCATTCCGGCTGCCGTTTCGATCCTGCCGGGAGCGGCACTCGTCAGCGCGTACCGAAGCGGAAGAGGGTCGTAGACCGGTGTTCTTCTCCCGGGCGCAGAACCGGCGAGGGGAAGTGCGGATGATGGATTGCATCGGGGTAGAACTGTGTTTCCAGGCAGAACCCGCCCCGGGATGCATAGGCGGCACCTTCCTTGCCGGGGATGCGTGTACGAAGACCGTTGCCGGTGTAAAACTGCATCCCGCGGTGGGTGGTAAACACCTGCATCGTGCGTCCGCTCGCGGGATCTTCCACTTCGGCAGCCAGGACCGGCGTACGGCCGTCAGAAGGAAGCACCCAGTTGTTGTCGTACCCCTTGCACAAACGAAGCTGGTCGTATGCACTGTCGATCTGTTCGCCGATCCGGGTCGGCTCGCGCAGATCGAGCGGGGTGCCGTCCACCGGGCGGATTTCACCGGTCGGGATGCTTTCGTTGTCCGTCACGGTAAAGAATCCGGCCGGGATGCGGATGATGTGGTCCTCAATACTTCCGGCATTGTGGCCGGACAGGTTGAAATACGCATGATTGGTGAGATTGACAATCGTGGGTTTGTCAGTGGTTGCGCGATATGCCAGCATCAGCGCATTGTCCGGGGTCAGGGAATACGCGACCTCGGCGTGCAGATTGCCGGGATAGCCTTCCTCCCCGTCCGGGCTGTCGTAGGACAAAACCAACGTTTCGATCCCGTCGCGCATCTCCACAACCGCCTGCCAGACTTTGGAGCCGAACCCCTTGAAACCGCCGTGCAAGCTGTTCTGGTGGTCATTCGCGTTGAGCTGATAGCGGATGCCGTCCAACTCAAACGCCGCGCCTCCGACACGGTTTCCATACCGCCCGACGACTGCGCCAAAGAACGGAAAAATGCCTTCGTACCCTTCCAGGGTGTCAAAACCCAAAGTGACATCCGCAATGTTACCGGCAGCGTCCGGAACCAGCAGCCGCTGGAGAACCGCACCGAACGTGATCACGTCCGCCTGCATGCCCTTAGCGCCTGTCAGTGTGTACCGGTCGATCGGAACGCCGTCCCGGGTCGTGCCGAAGGGGGTCTTTACAATCGCCATCTTAGTCTCCTCCTGATGATGAGGTCCCGTTCCGGTCAGGCTCTGGTTCCGCCGGATGCGGGCGCTGTTTTTCATTATAGCGCAATCCGGCACCTGTGCTTCCGCCGGGACGCTCGATCAGATATTTCCAGTACTTTTTCGGCATATTTGACCGCTGCAGTGCGGGATGGATCCGCTGTGGCACCGCCATTGCCGCAAAATAGGAGCGCCAGGCATCTTCATAATGGTCCTTCCGGCCGCGCAGGACCGGCGGTTCTCCGCCGGATCCGGCTGAGAGCGCAATCCCGTCGGGTACCTCCGGGGTTCCGGCTTCGAGCGCAATGATAAAGGGCGTGCGATCCGGCCAGGAAACGCCCGCGAGAGAGCGGCGGCAGTCGCGGATCAGAAACGGCTGATCTCCCAGGCGTTCCGCAAAGTGCGGGAGTACGAGCGGGAGCAGATGGTAGTCCGGTTCAAAGTCGGCTACGAAAACACCGGCGGTCTCCCGAAACCGGAGCAGTCCGGCATAGGCATGACTCTGGTGTCCGACCGCGCGGGCAGCTTCCCGGACCGCCGCTATGTCCGGATCCTGCAGCATACCGGACGGATCCCGTCCGATCCGGAGACCCGCACGTAAAAACCCGAGGATACGCAGTTCGATATCTTCCCGCTCCGACAAAAACGCATGAAACAGGAGCTCCATCACATCTGCCGACAATCGTCGCGATATGGTGCGGTCAAACCGTGCCAGGATGTCCGGTTCAACCGGAACGGATTCACAAGGAAGTAAACAGGAAGCGGCACGCCGCTCCGGCAGGATCCCCCAGACCGTACGCTCTTCGCGCAGACACAACGCGAGTGCGGAAAGAAGCCCCTCGAAGCTCTCGTCATACGACAGAAACACGGACGGCCTCCTCGATCCGCATCTGACGCGGAAACTGCCTCTCCCGCCCCGCCTGATCGGCCAGCAAGCGGCGGAGCTCAACCTCCGCGGGCGCACGCGCACAGGTCAGCCCTCCCGGGCAGGTTATGAAAGGCGATGCGCGACGCACGACGACGCCCATCCGGGAAAGGTGTTCGAACCGCACGGCACGGTATTTCCGCGCCTGAACGATCCGCCGCGCCGATACCGGCCCGATTCCCGGTACACGGAGAAGCCTTTCGAGTTCCGCCCGGTTCAGGTCCACCGGAAACTGGTCGGGATGGCGCAACGCCCATGCGCATTTGGGATCCAGTTCGAGATCGAGGTCAGGGGTGGCCGTGTCGGCCAGTTCCTCCGCCTCGAATCCGTAAAACCGCATCAACCAGTCAGCCTGGTACAACCGGTGCTCCCGGAGCAGCGGCGGAGCTGTAAACAGGGATGGCAGATTCGGATGACCGTTGACCGGGACATAAGCGGAATAATAGACCCGCTTCAGGCCAAAGCCTTCGTAGAGCCGCCGTGCCGTGCCCAGAATCTGAGCGTCACGTTCCGGGGTGGCGCCGATGATCACCTGTGTGGTCTGTCCGGCGGGGGCAAAGCGCTGCGCTGAACGGAAGCGCTGTGATTCCTCCCGTCCTGCCAGCCATCGGTCCGCGACATAGCGCATGGGGGTCGCGATGTCCTTCGGGGATTTCTGCGGCGCGAGCGCAGCCAGCGAGCGGGTTGTGCAAAGCTCCATGTTGACGCTCAGCCGGTCCGCCAGCCGGCCGGCCTCTTCGACCAGAGCGGGTGCGGCTCCGGGGACAATCTTCATATGTATATAACCGTTGAACCGGTGGATCTCCCGGAGCAGGCGCACCGCTGCGTTCATCCGCTCCATGGTGGCATCCGGTCCGCCCGCGACGGCGGAACTCAGAAACAATCCCTCAATATAGTTGCGCCGGTAAAACGCGATCACAAGCTCAGCGAGCTCCGCGGGCTGGAATGTGGTCCGCGGAATATCGTTGGTTCGACGGTTTGCGCAATACAGGCAATCGTACTCGCAGGCATTGCTCATCAGCACTTTCAGGAGTGACAGACACCGCCCGTCGTCGGTCCAGGAGTGACAGATACCCGCGGGAGCCGCGGAGCCTATGCTCCCTTTGCGACCCGGGCGCGAAGCACCGCTCGAGGAACAGGAGACATCGTAACGCGCAGCTTCACCCAGAATTGTCAGTTTGCTTTCCAACTCCATTTCAACACCACCTGCGCTGATTATAGCGCGAATTGCGTTGAAATAGAACATATGTTTTATTACGAATGTGTGATAAACAGCAGGGTACTGCCGTTCAGGGAGTCCCCAGCCACATCGGCCCTTCAGCCGGCCGGCAACGGGGGATGTAACACACCGCGCCTGTTTTCGGATCCCGGATACTTTCCATCAGGGAAGGGCCGTCGACGTGCAGGATCACCCGGGAGATATCTGACTTGCATTCTCCTGCCTGTTTGCCG
>CAZBKR010000099.1:0-7001 GCA_964492455.1 uncultured Oscillospiraceae bacterium | reverse complement strand
CGCCCATGCAGGTTCAAGTCCTGTTTCCCGCACCAGATGCAAAATCCGAACCATCGAGGCAGGAGACCCTGTCGAAGACGGTTCGGATTTTTCCTTTTGCAGGAGAGTGAGGTTCTCTCATGCACAATATCGACGATACAGAACATATTCTTCAAGTGCTCAACCGGTCGTATTCCCTTGTGTTTGACCGGCTCACATTTCTGAGGGACAGCGGGAGCCGTTCCTTTCAGGCACACACCGGGAACGAGATGTATTTTTTGAGGGTCACAAAACCCGCCTTTGCCGATACCGCGCTTCAGTCGATCGATGTCCACGTATACCTGCAGAATCAGGGCTTCCCTGTTCCACAAATTGTATTCACACTGGACAACACTCCCAATATCGAGCGCTGCGACGAGACCGGCACAATCCTGCTCGTGCTTTATGAATATATGGAGGGTCAGGAGGTGGACCCGATACAGGACGCCGAAGCGATCGGGGATCTGACAGGGTGGTTTCACACCTTGATGGACCGGTACGACGGTTCACTGGTTCGTCACCAACGATGGTTTTTTCTCGACAGATATCTTGAAATACGGCGAAAGAAACAATATCCGAAAACGGATGAATTCGCCGTGTATGGTGAAGCGTTGTGGAACCGTCCCCACACACTCCCCGCCAGCCCTTGCCACGTTGACCTGTACTCCGGGAATATCCACGACTGGATCGCTTTTTACCACTTTGCGCTGGAAGCCACGACTATCGAGATCCACGGTCTGGATTGCGTGGACAACGCCTTCCTGGATCAGCAGTTATTCTGGTTCGAGCAATGGCGGAAGCAATGTGATAAAACCGCGTGATTCTGCACCGCAAAGCTTCGATTCGCGCTCCTCGCCGCTCGGCCCTTTCGGACCTTCTGCTATACTTTTGATATGGTAAAAAAGTCCACTTCTCCATCCGGCAACGCTGATAACGAACATGTGATCCGTATTGGCCTGCGTGCCCTTGCCGAGTATGTACACCGGACGGGAGGGCTGTCTACAGCCAGCTTTTCCGATCTGTCGGCTGTGGACGGTACGAGAGCACACCAGCGGTTTTTTGCCATGTTTTCTGAGCAGACGGGTGCAGCAGATGTGGAAACCGAGGTCACCCTCGAGGGCACGTACCGGCAGGGTGAGGTCACTCTGGTTGTCTCCGGCCGGGCAGATCTGGTGGTTCGGGAGCATGCAAAACGGGGCGAGCGGCACAGGATGATCGAAGCCAAGACCGTTTCCGGGCCTTTGGACATGGTTCCCGAGGGAGGTGACGGAGTTCACTGGGCACAGGCCATGATGTATGCCTGCCTGTTCACTCGGGAGCACCCGGAGGCTCCTGTGGAGACGGTCAGTCTGTATTATCTCTCTCCAGACGCGCTGGAGACCCGTTTCTTTGACCGCAGCGTGCAACTCGATGAGCTGGAATCCTTTTATGCGAGAACCTGTACCGCTTATCTCGGATGGGCTACCGACCTCCTCCACTATCGGCATCTCCGTGACCGTTCGGCGCTGGATCTGCGGTTTCCTTACCGCCACGTCCGCCCCGGACAGGAGCCATTCATGCGGCAGGTGCTGGCTTCGATCCGGGAAAATTCCGCGATGCTGATTCAGGCACCCACCGGGATCGGAAAAACGATTTCCGCGCTGTATCCAGCTGCCAAAGCGGTCGCGCACCATCTGGTGCAGAACGTCTTCTATCTGACAGCAAAAGCTTCGACCCGCCAGGCCGCCGAACAAGCGATGCAAGAAATGCGGGAATCCGGATTGATCATGAAGAGCATCACACTGTATGCCAAAGAATCCATGTGTCCGGTCCCCTCCATGTACTGTGATACCAGACAGTGCCCCTATGCGACGGGGTACTTCGACCGGATCCATCCCGCACTGGCACATCTGATGACGCTCCCCTGTGTGCGACGTGAAGACCTGTTGTCCGCCGCGGAGTCCTATCAGGTCTGTCCGTTCGAACTTTCGTTGGATTTTTCACTCTATTGCGACATTGTAATCTGTGATTACAACTATGTTTTTGATCCTCGTGTTCGGCTGGTACGTTACTTTGAGGAGTCTCTGAATGTCAGGCGGCTGCTGCTCGTAGACGAGGCGCACAACCTGCCCGACCGGTCTCGTGAGATGTTCAGTGCGGAGTTGACGGAGTCCTCATTCTCCGCTATGTCGGAAGCTTTGATGGGGATGGAGGACAATCTCGACAAAGCGATACTGGGGCTGAAGCGCTACTTTGACACCTTGTCCGCGGGGCTGGCAACACAGGACCCTGCGATCGACCGGCTGGAGGAAGGCCTCTCACCTGCAGGGGTGCTGGTAGCGGACCGGTTCCGCGCATTACGGCAGACTCCCGTACGGCTGCAATCGCTTTTGTGGAGGTTTCTGCGACGCTGTGATGCGGGACGGCTGGATGCGTTGCCGGCCGGAAAAGCAAAACGTGCGGCAAAGACCTTTTTCTTTGATACACTCTTTTTCCTTCGAGTTGCAGACGAGTTCTACGATCCGACTTATGTAACCACATACACAATGCAGAACGGACAGACAATGGTGCGTCTGATGTGTCTGGACGCTTCTGCGAAACTGGCTTCGGTCTATCGGGGACGGTTTGCTTCTGTCTTCTTTTCTGCCACCTTGTCTCCTATGCGTTATTTTGAAAGGATGCTGTCCGGTCGTGACGCACAGGGTTCGATCCTTTCTATGACCCTTCCCTCCCCGTTCCCTCCGGAGAACCTGCTGGTTTGTCTGGCGGGGACCATCGGGACACGATATCGGCAACGGCAGGAAACTGCCTGGCAGGTTGCTTCTGCTATCGATGCGGCCACTTCCCAAAAGACAGGCAATTATCTGGTATTCCTTTCATCCTTTACCTACCTTCGTCAGGTCCAGTCCAGTTATCTCGAACTGGCGCGGAGCAAGTCGGATTCAATACCGGTCGTAATCGCACAGACGCCCGGCATGAGCGAGGCGAATCGACAACGGTTTCTGGATCATTTTTCGCGATTTGGTAAAACCACGCTGGTCGCTTTTGCGGTGTTGGGTGGTGTGTTCGGTGAAGGAATCGACCTGGTCGGAGACCGGCTCAGCGGGGTGGTCATCGTCGGAACAGGGCTACCCCTGTTTTGCCCCGAACGGGAAATCATGCGTGAGTATTATCAAAACACGCTCGACGGCGGGTTTGAATACGCCTATATGTATCCTGGTTTCAACAAAGTGCAGCAAGCCGCAGGTCGCGTCATACGCAGTGAAGAGGACCGCGGATTTGTAGTCCTGATCGACGATCGGTATCTGCGCCCGGAATATAGTGAGATGCTTCCGGAAGAGTGGAATCCGAAAAACGTGAACAACGATGATGAACTGGCACAGGCCATTCGGGAGTTCGAATAATCCGAAAGAACCGCGTTCTCTCTACAGCGTCGCTAACAGATCCAGTTTGGCGTATCTTTTCTCCATCTGGTTTTCGACAAACCGTTCACAGATGGAGGAAAGGGACTCAAATGCTTTGCGCTCCAAATGAAAGGAATAGAGACGTTCCAGACCGGTATCCCGCAGAAAACGCATACAGGCGAGTGTTCCCGGTTCAAGCGATAGCCTCTCTCCTCCGCGGGCGGCACAGGATGGGCGCTGACATACCGTACCGCAGACCGCCAACCCGAAACGGACACCCTCGGATTCGGGTGCTAGAGGAGTCCCGCACACCGCACAGGCATCCAGTACCGGAGTATACCCGATCAGACACATCAACCGAAATTCAAAGGCACGCACGACCAGCATCGGATCCCGGTCCTCCCGGTTGAGCGTTGCGAGGGTAACCGCCATCAGCCGGTACAGATCTGGCGTTTCGATGTGGTCATCGCGCGCGGCATCTCCCATGAGTTCCGCCAGGTGGGATGCGCAGATTAACCGCTCCACGGACTCCCGCAACAGTCTGAAATCCGCTACACGTTCGGCAGCGTCGACTGTATACTGTCCGGTCCGCGCATTGCGGAAAAGTTCGAAATCACAAAAAGACAAAAACTGGGTGAACGGCAGCAAGGGGCTTTTCTGCCGCCGTGCCCCCCGTGCCGAAGCGCTCAGTAAACCTTGGTCGGCGGTCAGAATCTCCAGAATTCTGTCCGCCTCCCGATAGTCCACCTCTCTAAGCACAATGCCCCGGACTTTGACATGTTCCAAATTTACTTATCCTCCCCGTACCCCAGGTCGGTAAGTATCCCTTCACGATTGCGCCAGTCTTCGCGCACCTTGACCAGCAATTCCAGATAGACCGGACAACCGGTCATCTCCTCGATCCGCGTCCGGGCGTTGGTACCGATTTTTTTGAGCATGGAACCCCCTTTCCCGATCAGGATTCCCTTGTGTGTTTCTTTTTCACAATACAGGACTGCACTGATGGATATATGGTCGCGTTCCTCTTCCCCGGCAGGTTCTCCATCCAGCTGTTCATCGAAGCGTTCGATGAGAACCCCGATGCCGTGCGGTACTTCTTCCTTCAACTCGCGCAAGGCGCTCTCCCGGATCAGCTCGGCCGCCAGGACACGTTCTGTCTGGTCGGTCAGCGTGTCCCGGGGAAAATAGCGCGGTCCCTCCGGCAGGATTTTCCGCAACTCATCCAGCAGCACCTCCACACCATCTCCGGTGCGGGCACTGATCGGAATGATCGCCTGAAACGGATGCAATGCCGCATATCTGGCAATGATCGGCAGCAATGAAGGTTTGGGAACCTTGTCTGCCTTGTTGATCGCAAGAAACAGCTTTTTCCCGAATCCCGCACACCTTGAACAGACTTCTCTCTCCAGGACGGACGGCCCCGGCCGTTCGGCATCGACCATCAACAGAACCGCGTCCGCGTCACTCATGGCTTTCCAGGCGCTATCCTGCATTTTCTCACCCAGTTTGCTATCCGGTTTGTGGAGACCGGGGGTATCCACAAACACAATCTGCGAAGTGTCATCGTCCACAATACAACGGATGATATGCCTGGTTGTCTGCGGTTTGGGTGAAACGATCGCGAGATGCATGCTGGACAAGTGATTAAGCAAAGTGGATTTACCTGCATTCGGACGTCCGAGAATGGCAATAAAGCCAGAGCGGACGATTTCACTGGACGAAAGCGTATCTGTCATTTTTTCACTCCTGTCATTTCTTCTGTCTGGTAGTCGCGACGGTAGCCCAACCGATCCAGGATGGATTCCTGCAGTGCAAACATCGTTTGTTCTTCCTTCGGATCCATGTGGTCGAATCCAAAGAGATGCAGCATTCCGTGTGCTGTCAGAAATGCGATTTCTCGTGTAAGTGTATGACCATAGTTCAGTGCCTGGTCCGCTGCTTTGTCCGGACATACGACGAGATCGCCCAACCAGAGAATCGGGGGACCTTCCGCAGGTCGTTCCAGATCGGCATCCTGTACCGGGTGCATAAGCCGGCCGGTTTTCATGTCCAGAAGCGGGTAAGAGAGCACATCCGTGACACGGTCGGTCTCGCGCGTCTCCCGGTTCAGTTCGCGCATCCGTTTCGTGCTTACATATTGTATGGCGACACCGGCTTCTACTCTTTTCCCCTTCCACTGGAAGTTTAAAGCCAACGTTTGGCAAACCGCTTCTGCCGTTTGGCGTGAGATGTCAGCCATCCATTCAAACGGATGTTTTCGCTGGTTGTTTTCGCATCGTACGATCATCCGGATATCTCACTCTCTCATGGAAATGTCCGGCATACACCTGCAGGAAAGACCGGATGACGGTCTCGACCTCCTGGAAGGATAGACCGGACGAAATGAGCTGGTCCTGCTCGTTCTTCTCTTTCACAATTCTGCGGATCAACGTCTCGGCTGCGGACAGCATCGAGGTGCCGGTGGATTTGACAGCAGCCTCGACCGAGTCCGCCAGCATGACCAGAGCGGACTCGCGAGAGGTCGGAACCGGGCACCGGTAACGGAACTGCTCGGGACCCGGATCCGGGTAGCCGGCTTCCGCACACTCTTTGCGTGCCTTGTGATAAAAATACGTCTGGATTGTAGATCCATGGTGTTCATGGATGATCTTGAGCAACTCGGGAGGCAGACGGTACCTGCGCCCGATGCGGACGCCGTTCTCAGGATGCGCGGTAATAATTGAGACACTCTGTACGGCGGGAAGCTGGTCATGCGGATTCCCTCCCTGCTGGTTTTCCGTAAACATGTGAGGGTTGTCCAGTTTGCCGATGTCGTGGTAATACGCCCCGACCCGCGCAAGCAAGGCGTTCGCTCCGATTGCCTCGGCAGCGGTTTCCGCCAGATTCGCTACCATCATACTGTGTTGGCTCGTACCGGGTGCTTCTATAAACAATCGTCTGAGCAGTACGTTTCCGGTTTGCGCCAGTTCAATCAGCCGCATAGGTGACACGGTGTTGAGCAGCATCTCGAACACCGGCAGCAGTCCGATCGCCGCGATGACCGACAGCGCACCGGACAACACCGCATAGGTTGCATCAGACGCCAATGCGTCCCATCCCACGCGGAACACAGCGGCATACCCTGCCAGAGAAACCAGACAGGCCAGTACCGTGGTGATAATAATGTATGCGTAATTGTCCCGCCGGGCGATCCCTCGCGCGAACAATGCGGCAACACAACAACCCGTGAGTGAAACCAGCACTGTCCGGATGTCATATCCTGTCATGGGCAGGATCGCCATGGTCAACAACGCGGATAAGACCACGGAAGTACGCAATCCGAAGTAGACACACAATATGACCGCTGCAAAATAAGTGGGGGGAGCAACCGGCGATAAGCGGGTGACATAGATGGAGATGAGAAAGGGAATCATCAACGCGAGAAACAAGGTCATTCGATTGCTGAAAGTTGCCATTTGTCCTGCCAGATGATTCCTGAGATATATCAGACCAACACCCAGTACCACGAGCAGCTGCAACAACACGCCCGCAAAGAGCATGCCGTCAAAACGTCCTCCCTGCAGCAGTCCCAGGTCGGATAGCTGGCGATATACCTCGGCC
>CAZBKR010000098.1:0-7256 GCA_964492455.1 uncultured Oscillospiraceae bacterium | reverse complement strand
GCCAGCACACCAAATGAATACCCCACGTGGCGGAAGGAACCCGACTGGCCGGCCGCGAACGGTTCGTTGCGCTCCATCCGCCGCAAGATCCGGTGGCCTTCGAACAGGAGCCATGCGGTCGAGAGGCCGGACACATACAGAAATCCGAGATAGAACGGATAGCTTGATTCCGGCAGGTCCGATGGGTATTCTGAACGCAAGGCGCTGTCCGGCCCGTTTCCCTCGACCTGGACTTCCAGCTGCCACAGCAGCTTCGGATTTTCATAAACCGTATGCAGCAGCCAGGGCAGCAGAATCAGTGCCAGGATGTTGAGGAGCAGCAACAGGTCGACGACGATGCGCAAGAAGGATGACAAACTCCGCTTCCCCGTGATCAGCATGGGCCATGTACCTCCGACCGATGGTTTCCATATCCGTTATATCACGGGATATTGCGAAAAACAATAAAAATTTATTGCTAAACGATAAATTACGCCTTCAAGGGGGTCCTAATCGTGGAAAACACTGTACTGGAAAAAGCCAGAGCCTATTTTGAACGCGACCGGTATGCGGCGATGTCGGGATTTGTGATCGAATCCGTGGACGGCGATGCGGCAACAGTCACCTGCGAGATCCGTGACTGCCATCTCAATGCCGCTGACACCGTGATGGGCGGGGTCCTGTTCGCGCTGGCGGATTTTACGTTTGCCGTCGGCTGCAATGCCGCATGGCTAAGGGGGGCCGGAGCCCGCACCGTCGCGGCAGACTGCCATATTCAGTTTCTCAAAGCAGCGAGGGGGGGACTACTGACCGCGCGGGCGGTTCCGCTTCAGAACGGGCGTAAACTGGGATTTTACCGGGTTGAGGTGACGGACAGGAACAACCAGCTCATCGCTGTCATGCAATGTGCGGGGTGCCGCACGGAGTAACCTGTGCCACGCACGCGGCAGAAGTCCGATTAGGGGAAATCGGGATTTGGCGGTACAATGGTATTACAAGGTGACGTTTGTCCGAGGTGCGATGTGCCGATCGGGAACGCACGTGTACGGATCCTCTGCCACATGCCGCCAAGCGTATTGTACCAAGTGCAGCACCTGCCATGCGGAGAGGAACGCCTGAGGAGGAACTAAATGCTGCAAGTGAATGATTATGTTGTTTTCGGATCGACCGGGGTCTGCCAGATCGCCGAGATCATCGAGAAAAGTTTCAGTGGCATGCCGGCACGCGAGTACTATGTGCTCCGTCCCGTGTATGGCAACAACGAGACGGTATATCTTCCTACCGACCACAAACAGGAGCATTTCCGCAGGATTCACACCAAAGAGGAAATCCTCGCTTTGATTCGGGAATTGCCGGACATAGAATGCGAGTGGATCGAAGACGACTCACTCCGGAAAAACATGTTTGGCGAACTGCTCCACTCCTGTGAAACCAGAAAACTGGCGCAGTGGATCAAGATGATCCACCACCGCAAAATCGAGCTGGAAAAAAGGGACAAGAAATTGTCCGGCTCGGATGCGGATGCCATGAAACTGGCGGAAAAGCTGCTCTACAACGAACTGGCACTGGTACTCGACCTGGAGCCGGACCAGGTCCTGCCGTTTATTCTGGGGCAGATCGAATCCTGAACGAATGAGGTCAGCCGAAGCAGTTTGCCTGGATTTCTTCCGAGAACAGGGTATAGATATTCAAACCGGCAAGCTGATCAAAATGAGCTTTGAGCGCAAATGCCGTATCGATTTTTGTCTGCCCGAATTCAGCAAACCCGTGGCGGCGGATGACATCCAGAAGGCGGATGTCGAGCAGGACGACCCCCTGCGCGGAGCCCAGCGCGTCTCCCAGCTGAATGAGCCGGTCTTCATCGTCATACGCGACGGTTTTCAGAAAAGACCGGAGAAAAGAAAGTTCTTCTTCAGAACAGTCATGCTTTCCAAAATAGGCGTGTAGATCCGGATAGGAAAACGAATGGGTCAGACAGATCCGTGCGGCACCCTCATACCCTTTTTCACAAAGCAACGCATAACCTGCGATCACGTGGTGCAGACCGGTGGTACCTTCATATCGTCCGATGTCATGGAGCAATCCCAATGCATAGGCACGGTCCCCGTCCATCCCGCAGCGGCGGGCGACGGTTTCCGTCACCCGCGCGACGACTCGGCTGTGCTGTACCCAGGGACCGGGGTTATGCGCGGCGGCCCATGCCAGCAGACGATCAGCCTCTTCCCGGTCAGGGCAAAGCAGATGATTCATGTAGCAGTTCCTCCCGACGGTGAGATGGCATCCGCCTGATGCCGAAACAGCAGCCTCTTCCGAGTATACACATGTCGTCCGGCATCCGGGAAAGGTACAATAGGGGACACCATCCATGATGTCGAGCGGAGGACCTTCCCTTATGGCGAACCTGTATGTTGACCTTCTTACCACCTGGTGCGAACGCCTCGTCTCTCTTCAGGTTCACGATACCGGAGATCCCAGGCTGGACGGCGGCATCCTCTGCCCCGCCTGCAAGATCATGCACGGTCGGGCGGACAACGCGATCCGGCCTTTGCTGCTGCTGGCAGACCGGACAGGCGATCCGCGTTATCTGACGGCGGCGATCCGGTTGTTCGACTGGCAAACCAACATGCTGTGTGATGACGGGAGTTTGTACAACGATCCCAACAGCGAGTGGAGGGGGATCACGGTGTTCTCCGTGATCGGACTGTGCGAAGCGTTGAATCGGTACGGACATCTGCTCCCGGCTGTCATGCGAGGGCAATGGGACGCGCGTCTGCTCCGGATGGGGACGTGGTTGTACCAAACGATCGACGAAAACTATCCCACCAACATCAACTACCCTGTTTCCAACGCTGCGGCGATGGCACTTATGGGCAAGCGGTTTAACAGGCCGGACTTCCTCGACCGTGCCCGCCGGTTGGCGGCCTATTCGATGAAGCAATTCACACCGGATGGGTTGCTGTGGGGAGAGGGACGACCCCGCGAGGATCTGACTCCGCGCGGGTGCCGCCCGGTCGATATCGGTTACAACATGGAAGAGTCCCTGCCTGCCCTGGTCCTTTATGCGAGGGAGATGGGGGAGGACGTTCTGCTGAACCGTTTATCCGGCATCCTGCTGCGGCAATTGGAATTTATGATCCCGGACGGGGGATGGGACAATTCGTTCGGCTCGCGGAACAACAAATGGACATACTGGGGCAGCCGGACATCGGACGGCTGTCAGGGTGCCTATACAGCCCTGAGCGACCGGCACCCCGCCTTTGCGGAGGCCGCCCGGCGCAACACCCGCCTGATGGCGGCCTGTACCCATGACGGTCTGCTGCACGGCGGCCCGCATTATCACATGCATGGGGAATCCCCCTGTGTACATCATACGATCACCCACACGAACGCTCTCGCGTCAGCGCTGGAATGCGGGGCGGTAGACGATGGTAGCGGGTCGTCTATCCCGTTGCCTGGCGATCATCCCGCTCCGCTCCGGTATTATCCGGAGATCGACACCTGGAAAATCGCGGTTGGCGACTGGAGCGCCACCGTGACAGGTTACGATTTTGGTATCGCTGCGGGGCATGCGACCGGAGGGACTCTGTGCCTGCTGTGGCACGCACGTCTGGGTCCGGTGATCGCCTCTTCCGTAGTGGACTACCGGTTGGTCGAACCCCTCAATATGCAGCTTCCGCTCCTCAGGAGCCGGCACCGGCCGCTCACCCCGCGAGTGGAACGGATGACCGGCGAACGGCGGTTCGCGCAGTGTTACGACACCCGTGCGGTCATTCGCGCGGAACAGTCTTTGGGAGTTGTGTCGTTGCAGGTGGCGGCCCGGTTGGTCGACCTGGAGCAAGCCCCTGCCGATCCTCCCGTATCCTGCCGGCTGTCCTACCGGTTTATCGCGGAAGGAGTCGAGATTCTGGGCGCGATGGAGGGAGACTTTGGCGACGTCGTCTTTGTGCTGCCCATCATCGCGGAAGATGCGGTTGTCGAGAGCCCGACGGTCGAACCGGATCCCGAACACATCTTTTTCCTCACCGGCGGATTCGGGGCACGTGAGTATCGGATCCGGCCGGATCCGGACGGGAGGTTCGAAGTACGGATCGCTACTGGAAAGTGATCGTGGCAACCGTCCGTTTTGGTCTTCCGGGACTGGTGGTATACAATGGGTTCATTGGCGAAAGCCTATGAAACAACCCTTTCCGGAGGACAGATCATGTTGCCCGAGTTTTTAGGATGGACCGTTTTCGCATATCGATTGGCCGCTGTCGCGTTTGTGGTTTCGTTTGTCTTTCTCCGCGTTCCACTGGCAAAACTGACGGTCCGGATTTTGTTTGCGAGACTGCGTCGACGCAATGCCGACCGTTACAAGCAGATTCGATCCGCATTACTGCGACCTTTTTCTTTTTTCTTTTTGGCGGGTGCCGCACGTGCGGCATTGCCCTTGCTGTCGATCCCCGTCCTCTATGAAAACGTGGCGGCCAATGTCCTGTCCACCCTGTTTTTGCTCGCGGCCTTTTGGACGTTGTACGCTGCGGCGGGATTGGTCGCGGGATTGCTGCTCAATCCGGATCGGGATCCACCCGGTAAAGTAGACGCGAACGCCGCCAACTACATTACGGTCGCACTCAAAGCGGTGGTGTTCGTCTTTGGTATCTTTGCAGTACTTTCCCGCTGGGTGACGGATATATCCGGATTGCTTGCCGGCCTCGGAATCGGTGGGCTTGCGCTCGCACTCGCGGCACAGGACACCGCATCCAACCTGTTCGGCAGCATCGCGATCATGGTGGATAAGCCGTTTGAAATCGGAGACTGGGTGGAATTTGACGGCTTTGCCGGCACCGTGGTCTCGGTGGGGCTGCGCAGCACCAAGATACGGGTAGTCGACCAATCCATCCTGTCCGTTCCGAACAGCAAGCTGGCTGCGAGCATCGTCTCCAACGGTGCGTTGCGCAGTTCCCGACGTGTGGCTTTCCATATCAGTCTCGTATATGCGACACCACCTGCTGTGGTCGCCGCGTTTGTAGAGGGGGTCAAAACCCTGTTGAGCGAAGACCCTGAGATAGAACCGGACAGCGTACTGGTCGCATTCGAAAAGTTTGCTGCCTCTTCTCTCGATGTGTTTATTGCCTACCGCACCCATCCGGACTACGCGGAAATGCTGCGGGTGCGGGAAAAGATCAACCTCGCGATTCTGAATATGGCGCGGGAGATGGATGTTTCCATGGCATTCCCGTCGATCAGCCTGTATCAGGAGCGGCCGTCAAAGGCGGATGAGGAGGCCGGTTATGAAGCCGACTGAGCCGGCTGCACTCGGTCGCGGCCGGATCGCCACGGTCTATCCCTGGGGTCAGGGTCTTGCGGGCAAAGTGTTTCAGGCAGATCCGGACGAGCCGTGGATTGCCCGCGAAGCCGAATGCACCCGTCTGGCACAACAATGTGGATTACCTGTTCCTGCCATCCGCGACGTCACAGTCCGGGAGGGGAAACCGGTGATCGTGATGGATCGGATCGAGGGGGGAACACTGACTTCCTGCCTGATGCGGGAGTCCGTGTCCGTTTCGGAGGAAGGTGCAAAGATTGCTGAGCTCCACCACAAAATCCATTCCTGTCGCGCCCCGTCCGGATTCCCCGGCATGACCGGCTGGATCGAGTGGAGGATCCGGCGCGCACCCGATATCGACAGTGACGGGCGGGACCGCCTGCTGACGTTGCTGTCGTCCCAGGAGACAGGTGACCGTATCTGCCACAACGATTTTCATCCGGACAACATCCTTCGAGGCAAAGACAGAGACTATGTGATTGACTGGTGCGACGCGACGTGCGGCAATCCATGGGCGGATGTCGCCCGGACGGTATTGGTATTCGAAAGCCGGTCGCTGCCCCCCGACATGCCGCCGGAAGCCGGACAGGCAGTGAACAAGGTACGTGACGCGATCGGGGCAGCATACATCAGACGGTATCAGGAACTGGCAGGTGTGGAGTCGATGCCGATCCGCGCGTGGCGCGTGCTGATCGCCGCGTCACGCTTGTGGCTGGCGCTCGAGGGGGAGGACGAGCACAACCGGAGCATTGTCCGCGGATTTCTGGAGAGCGGGACGGTATGAAGCGAGAGCAGACAGAACCGGACGTGGCATCCGAAGAAGAAATCTCCTCGGGAGAACACGGATTGAGATCGTTGTACCAGAAGATAGAGCACATTCTCGGGCAGATTGCCTTCGAAGCGCTGTGGCCGGGCTTTGCCCGCCTGCCGTTTGCTTTATATAACCCGAACGGGGTTTGGTTGCCGGACGGCCGCGTGATCCCCTATGACCAGAGATTTCTGGGCAATACCGCGATCACATTCGAAGGGGAGCCCATGGCGATCTGGCAGGTGCCGGATCCCGACCAGGTGGACCGGGACACATTGGCGGCCGGGATCGTCCACGAGATGTTCCACGCGTTTCAGCAGATCCGGAAGGACCGGCGCCAACCGATGGTGCTGGATTTTCTGGTGGACACGGTCGATGTGGAGATCTTCCGTCGCAGATCACTCGAGAACAAAATGCTGGCGAAAGCCTGCCGCTCCGGTACACCTTCCTTGAAACGGGAATGGCTCGAACGGTTTATGGCGTACCGCAAGGATCGCATGTCCATCTATGACGATGCCTCCCGTAGTGAGTTTTTGTCCGAAACGCACGAAGGGCTGGCGGAGTACATCGGCATCCGGACGCTGGAGCAGATCGCACCGGACAAGGCGCGGACCCGGATCGATCACCACATGGCGATTTTGACCGACCCCGGGACCCGATTGTTTGACGTGCGACGGATGACTTATACCACTGGAGCGATGTTCGCCTTGTGTTGCGGGGATGCCGGACGACCGGTCGGGCACGACATCGGTGCCGTTCCGGAGACTCTTTTTGAATTTATGACTCCGGATATCCGGCCTGAAGTCCCGGATGGAGAAGATCCGGACGGAGAGATTGCCCGCATGGCACAATCTATCCGTGAAGAGCGTGTACGGGTTTTTGCCGCGTTTCGGGACACCCATTCCCAGCGGAACGAAGGGGACTTCTCCCTGGCGGGATTCGATCCTATGAATACGGTACGGCTCGGGGACGCCATTCTGGGCACGCATTTTTTGATGCTCACCCCGGCGGAATCTCAGGATCCGCTGTTTCTACAGGGCCCTGTCCTGGCTGAACTCGAACCGGGCTCGCGCACACGGATACGGGCTTATCTGCAATAAAACACATTCAGGAGAAAACAGATGGCAAAAACATCCCTTTACGGAAATGGTGACGCGACTC
>CAZBKR010000097.1:0-7284 GCA_964492455.1 uncultured Oscillospiraceae bacterium | reverse complement strand
CTGGGAGACGGTCATCGTATTACCGATCAACGCCAACGCACCGGAGTAACAGGTCTCTACACAAACGCCGCACACAGTGCAGTCCGGGCGCCGGATCTCATGTACGGGACCATCCGCACTGTGACACCCGTACGCACAGGCGGATACGCAGTTCCCGCACCCCACGCAGCGCGCCGGATAGAAAGCCAGCTCAATATTCTTCGATTGAGACTCCGGATTGTGGCACCAGGCACATCGCAGCGGACAGCCCTTCAAAAACACGGTCGTTCTTATGCCCGGCCCGTCATGGACTGAAAACCGCTGTATGTCAAAGACAAGCCCCTGCAGGTCTTTTCTCTCCATCTTCCTCTCACTGCCCATACAGATTCCGGGCGATGATTTCGTCCTGCACTTTCGGCGTCAGGCAGACAAAAAAGACAGAGAGTCCGCAGATGCGCACGATCAGGTCCTGATGCCGATCGGGATGTGCCTTTGCATCCACGAGTTCCTCCACTGAAACAACGTTCGGTTGTATGGTTGGTCCGCCGTGCGCAGCAAACCCAAGAAACAGGCTGGTCATCATCTCCCGGGTGAACGAGGAACCAAGCGGCAGCTGCATATCAAAGACCGAGATCCCCGAGACACTGCTGAAATCAATCCGCCCCAGACTGCGGATGGTATCGGTCACGCTCCTGACCGGACGAAGCCGGCTCGGGGTGACGCTCTGACTGAGCACTTCCTGTGCCCTCCTGCCGTCCGGCGTCGCTTTGACGAATGGGGCGAAATATTCGTGTGCATAATAGACAAACATGCTCAGCATGTATTTCCCGCCGCGCTCATTGTCGATGGTCTCGATGTATGCATTCAACTCACTCACAAAGCGGGCGGCCAAGGCATCCACCTCTTTTTCCCCGTGTCCGAACTTGGGGTAAGAGATCATTTTCTGCCGGATCGGCTCCGCACCTTCCCAGTTGCGGGACAGCACGTCCAGCAGCTGTGAGTAAGTGAGAATACGATCGTCAAACACCGCTTTTTTAATGGCAAGCAAGGAGTCCACCAGCGTTGCCAGTCCCACCATTCCCACGGTGCCGGGATTGTACCTGGCTCCGCCCGCGGTATAATCGGTTCCCTTTGTAATGCAGCCCTCGAGCGTGGCGGAAAACAACGGACAGGGATGTACTTCTCTCCATCTCTCCCCCAGTGTTTTCTGCCAACCGAGCGTCACGCCGATGGCCCGCTTGAGATGATCCATGAACGCTGCGTAAAACGAATCAAAGTCTGCGGGTGCCTCTATGAAACGCGGGTAGGCGTCCATCGTGTGCGGTCCGAGGATCTTATCGGGGAGAGGCTCCGGTTGGAGGCACAAATCCAGAACCCGCGGCATCGAAAAATAGTAAAAAGCACCGGCAGTATGTTCCACGCCTTCCACCATCGTCTCCTGACAACCGCCGTTGACGAAGAGTCTCGCCTCGCGATCGGTCTTCCCCGCCCGGACGAGCGACGGGATGATCACATCGTCATTGATCAACGCGAACACATTGTGCCCGCGCAGAATACTCCCGCTGATCAGGTCGAGATAATCACGGGGTGCTTGCATGGAATAGCGGCAGTTGAGTTTGGGGTTGACGAGCTTGTTTTTCTCGTGCTCCTCAATGACGAATCGGGTGATGTCGTTGAAAACGGCCGCACCGTCCGCGTCGCATCCGCCGAGTTCCACACAAGTGCTCGTTTCCGGCCACTCGGTCTTATAGAGGAAAAACTTGATATCTGTGGGAATCATCCATCGGACCAGCAGGTCGCGGGCGTCCGCTTCCGTGATCCGGCCGGCGGCAATATCGTCGCGATAGAGAGGATAGGCAAGCCTGTCCAGATGGCCGACAACGGAAACCCCTACGTTTTCCAGGGAAGCGGTCACCTCGCGCAGGAACCAGATCATGGCGAGCGCTTCCCGGAACGTTCCCGGAGGTTCGCGGGGAATGCGTCCGGCGGTTTCGGAGATCCATCGCAGATTTTCGCGTTCCACCGGATCCAGTCGATCGTGCCCGTCCTCCAGCATCTCTTCCGCTTTGAAGGCAAAGCGCTCCGCAACACGCAGGACAGCACGGCAACTCCTGCGGGAGGCGAGTAAAAAATCAGTCTTCTCCGGGCTGATGCCGCTTTTCTGGAGCTCCTCCTCGATTTCAGCGAGGAGACCGCCGACTCCAACCGCGAAAAGTTTCGTATATCCGATGCAGTGATGATCATAGTCAAACACGTGATTCCAGCCAATCATGCCCACAGAACTTTTTCTGCGGTCAAAACTCATGGCGTCACGATAGAGCGGAGAATCACAGACAAACGTGTCCACCCTCCGGTCCATGAGCCATGATCCGGGCGCTCCTTTGCGGGGGATGCCCCAATTGGCAGCCCAGCGCACGCCCATTTCATAGAAAAACGGACTTTGTGAGAAAAGGACCGGCTCAAACCGCGCGGCAATCACTTCATGCAATACGCTCTTCAGCGTAACCGCCGACGCGTCCGGGTTTCGTTCGGCGTATGCGTCCATGTCCTGCTTAATCACATCTCGAACGCGAACGAACGCTGTATTTTGCTCCGGATTCGCCATCGTGTCGTAATACTCCCGCATCTGCAGGCGCAACTTGTCATATGTCATGGGTGACTCCATTTTCAAAAGATGGAACTCCTTTGTTCCTGTCGGTATACGGGTATGATACGACAAACCAGAAACGATCGCTCCCTGAGCCCGAAGTGTATGGCGTTCTTCTTGTACACTTACAGCCGGTCAAAGATCCGCAGAGCCAGGTATGTCAAATACGGAGAAGGCTTTTTCTTTTGACCAAAATCCCAGTCCTTCATTTTAAGATAGATCGATTCGGGTGTGAAAAAACCATCCGCATCCTGTTTGCTTTTGATCAAGGATATCATTTCCCGAAAGCGGGGATCCTCTCGAATAAACGAAAAATTGCTCAGAACGCCGGCTACGCTGAGAATGTCATACCAGCTGGAGGGAGCTTTCAGCTTTCGGAAATCCGTTCCCATATAGAAAACATACGGATGCTGATCACGACTATGCTCCCACAAGTCCAGCAGAGAATTCGCCGCAGTGGCCGCCATGGAGGAATCCCGATACTCCGGAATGCGTGACAGCAAATCAGCCATGATCATTGTTGCATAGGGACAGCAGTCCTCTTTTTTCCCTGGGCCTCGGAATGAGCCGAGTTCCGGGGAAGCAGCGCAGGGAAACCCATTGTCCCTGATGAGCGAAACCAGCGTATCTACACCCGGCTTGATCTTTGTGGAATACTCCACCCCCGCTTTGAGAAGAGCAAGCAGAAGCAAAGGCGCGTCACACAGACACCAGCTGAACGCATTGGCACCCGTTCCGCCAAAGTGCTTTGGGATATTCGTCATGGATTGATAAACACCGTGCTCATCCCTGTGATTGAGGATTTCTTCCACAGCTTTCCGGATCTCTGGAATGTCCGTACCAAAACCAAGGTCCAATAGAAACAGCAGCTTGTGGATCGGAAGATCGGGATTCTTGTGATTGGTCACCGGGCTCCCGTGAAAGTCAGCAACTCCTGCCAGAAATTTCTGTATGCGAACCTCTGACAATGCAGCCTTTTGGAGATCCATGAGTGATTCCCTGGACTCCTGGCACAAATGAAGACGAATTGCATATTTCAGCCAGTCTTCGCTGCTGTCCAGAAGCTTCTGACATTCCATCTTCGCTCGCCTCCTCCGGATGGGATCTGCTTATTCCACGTTCTTGAACATACATCGGATTCCCAAGAAACAAGTAAATCCGACAGCAGCATAAACAGATAATCTCTCAACGATTCCAAAAACGCCCGCAGGGACCACATTGGTTCCAATCGCACCGGCAAGCATCAGCAAAAACGCGGGCAGCGCTGCGACTCCAAGAGCGCTGTCCCCTGATTTCATGCGAGAACCAACAGTGATCAGAATCAGTGAAACAATGGAACTGACAACCACTACAATCGTAACAACAATGTGCATCTGGTTCTGAAAGCCGTCCGGTGCGCCTGCCTCGCTCAACGGGAAAATGGCATATCCAACAGCACTGGAAAGATTCATAAAAACAAAAACGAGCAAGCCGATCCACTGTGTTTTATTCACTTTTCTATATAAGTAGAAGCAAGCCAACACGGAACAGATAACGCTCAAGAATCCGTAACAAGACGACAATGGCTGGGCAATCCATCTTGAAGGTGCGCTCGCTGCCGTCAGATCACTGACCGCCTGTGTGAGCGGATTGTATCCGGGGTAATGGAGACTTCCCAACAGATCGTGCAGAACATAGAAAACAAAAGCCAGCGGACCGCTGATAAACCACAGATTCTTACGATTCAACCTCTTCTCCATTTGGTTCCTCCGCTTCCTTACTCGCACATTGTGCCACACGGCTTCGCAACTGCCATCCCTGCATTTTATCAACCAGTCATTCCTTTTCCTATCCTTCTCATGCGTACCTCTCAAGATGAACAACAGGCTGCATTGGCATATAATATGTACCAGTTATAGCAACTGGAATCACCGGATTCCATTTATAGGAGGGCCCTTTTCATGAAGTACTTCGTAGACGTAAATGCCGCCAAGGATGGCAACGGTTCCCTCGAGAGACCATTCCGGAGAATCAGCGAGGCCGCAAAAATTGCGCTTCCCGGCGATGAGGTTCTGGTGGCGCCGGGCATATACCGGGAAGTTGTCGAACCGGTACATGCCGGCACGGAGCAAGCCCGCATCACGTATACCAGCACCACCCCGCTGGGTGCCGTCATCACCGGTGCCGAACAGGTGAGGAACTGGCAACTCTATAAAGAGAATGTCTGGGTCAGCCGTGTGCCCAACAGCACCTTCGGCGACTACAATCCCTACACCACGCTGGTCTATGGCGACTGGTATTTCGCGACTCCGAACAAGCATACCGGCTGTGTGTATCTGAATGACAGGGCTTTGTATGAAGCCACCTCTCTGGACGATTGTATTAGAGGCGAAGTTTACGAATGCAGCTGGGTGCCGGAAGAATCCGTCTACAAATGGTATGCCGAGCAGGACGAAAACACTGACGAGACCATCCTGTATGCCAACTTCCAGGGCATAGATCCCAACAAGGAAAATGTGGAGATCAACGTCCGCCGCCGGTGTTTCATGCCTTCCGTAACAGGGATCGGCTATCATACGGTCAGCGGATTCAAGATCGACAAAGCCGCCACCAACTGGGCCCCACCCGCCGCTTTCCAGGACGGCATGATCGGTCCCCACTGGAGCAAAGGCTGGATCATCGAGGACTGTGAGATCTCAAACAGCAAGTGCGCCGGTATCTCGCTGGGCAAGTATCTGGATCCTGACAACGATCATTATTTCACCTACAAGTACGTCAAGAGCCCCACCCAGATGGAGAGGGACGCGGTGTGCCGCGGACAGTATCACGGCTGGCTCAAAGAAAAAGTCGGCAGCCACATCGTACGCCGCTGTGACATCCACCACTGTGAACAGGGCGGCATCATCGGCCGCATGGGCGGCGTCTTCAGTGTGATCGAAGACAACCATATCCACCACATCAACAACATGATGGAACTGGGCGGCGCGGAAATCGCGGGCATCAAAATGCATGCCGCCATCGATGTGCTCATGCGCCGCAATCACATCCACCACTGCACGATGGGCATCTGGTGCGACTGGGAAGCGCAGGGAACCCGCCTGACCCAAAACCTGCTGCACGACAATCAAATGCCGACTTTTGCCAAGCATCTGGCCGGCGGCATGATGTCCCAGGACATCTTCGTGGAAGTCAGTCATGGCCCGACCTTGATCGACAACAACATCCTCCTCTCCGATGCCAGTCTCCGCATCGCGACGCAGGGAGTGGCCATGGTGCACAACCTGATCTGCGGCGCGCTGACCAACACCGGCGGGGGAACCGGACCCCGATACACTCCGTATCACATGCACCACCGCACGGAAGTCATGGGCTTCATGTCCGTCCTGCATGGAGACGACCGGTTCTATAACAACATCTTTGTCCAGAAATGGCCCTCTGAAGATTATGTGATCCATCACGACCAGAGTACGGCGACCGAGCCGGAAAACAGACTGGTCGGCACCCACGTATTTGACGAGTATCCGACCTATGACGAATGGATCGCACAGTTTGACTTTACCCAACGTGCGAACATGAGGGCACTGGGACCTGTCCATGCCGCTCATCTGCCGGTCTGGTGTGAGGGCAATGTGTATCTGAACGGCGCCAGGCCCTGCAAAAAAGAGGTGAATGGCTTATCTGTTGAAGACCAGGATGTCGTCGTTGAGCTTGTGGAAAAAGACGGGCAGTATACTTTGAACACCAATGTGTATGACAAGCTCAAAGATTTCAACAGCCGGATGATCCACACAGACATCCTCGGCAAGGCCTTCGAACCCGAGCAGCTCTTTGAGAACGCGGACGGGACCCCGATTCGCTTTGACAAAGACTACTTCGGAAATCACCGTGGCATCCAGGTAGTCCCGGGTCCGTTTGCCGGAGCCAGCGGGAGCATCCGGGTTTAGTCACCGGCTGACGCGAACCAGACGTTAGTCAAAAGAGAAGAGGCCTCCTTCCCTACGCTCACAGAGGAAGCAGGCCTCTTTTTTAGTGTGGAAACCGTATCCAATTCTCTGGACGAGGGCGGAAGAAGTGTTTCCCAGCCTGAAAGCACCTACACGGACAGATCACTAATACTCGTAATCTTGCAACCTTTGCTTTCGTAATAACGCAGCATTTCGTCGATTTTTCTTTTGTCGTAGCTGGTGATGCAATCTGACAGGACACTCACATCGTAATTTGCTTTTCGCATGTTGAAACAGGTCGATTTCACACAGGCAACCGCATCTGCTCCCGCTATGTAGAATTCGCTCAACTTATGCTGATCAATAAATTCCGCGAATGGTTCGCTGGTCAGTGCGTTCGTTTTATACTTCGTGAAAATGTTGCTTGACGCCATTCTCATGTCCGGCACCAATTCCGATCCAGCCGTATCGGGTTTAAACGTCCGCGTTCCGGCTGACAAATTTTCATGTCTTATGTAAACAACATGTACATTTCTTTCGACAGCCCAATCGATGGCTTGATTGATCTTCCCAATCACTTCTTTGTAATTCTTCGTGATGTCATTTTGAATGTCGATAATCACCAACGCTTTGTTCTGCATGTTGCTGCACCTCAAATTTCCGCGACGGATCCATCGGGATTGTAACGGGGACGGTACTGAATATCCTTGTACGGGTGCTCTGCCATTTTCGCCT
>CAZBKR010000096.1:0-7386 GCA_964492455.1 uncultured Oscillospiraceae bacterium | reverse complement strand
GCACAGGAGGTATCTATGGACAAATTCTTCGGCATCAAAAAGGCCGGATCCAATGTCCGGACCGAAGTCATCGCGGGACTCACCACATTCTTCACGATGGCTTACATCATGTTTGTCAACCCGAGCATCCTGTCCCTCACCGGCATGTCCTGGAGCGGCGTCTTTGTCGCGACCATCCTTGCCACCGCCATCGGCACCCTGATCATGGGCCTGGTCGCCAAAGTGCCCTACGCGGTCGCGCCTGGCATGGGTCTCAACGCGTTTTTCACCTTCACGGTGTGTTTCGCGCTGGGATTCGACTGGCGGGAAGCCCTCGCGATGGTCTTCATCTGCGGCATCATCAACATCATCATCACCGTAACCAAAGTCCGCAAAGCCATCATCAAGGCCATCCCGCATAGCCTGCAGCTCGCCATCGGCGGTGCCATCGGGCTGTTCATCGCCTACATCGGCATCAAAAACGCCGGATTCCTCAAGTTCACGTCCGACCCGGGCAAAAACCTGGTACTGGATGACGGCACCGTCATCGCAGACGCTTCGATCGTACCCGCGCTCGAGAACTTCGCGGAAAAAGGTGCGGTCCTCGCGTTGATCGGTCTGGTCGTCATCATCGTGCTCATGCTGCTCAAGGTCAAAGGCGCCATGCTGATCGGCATCGTCGCCACCACCCTGATCGGCATCCCGATGGGCATCACGGTCCTGCCCGAAAAACTGGTGGACGTCAGCATGATCGGAGACGTGAAGGAAGTGTCCTTTGCCTTCTTCGGGGATGTCGGATTTGCCTCCATGTTCCAGGATCCGGAGAAGATCTTCCTCGTGATCATCACGATCTTCGCGTTCAGCCTGTCCGATACCTTTGACACGATCGGCACCTTCATCGGAACCGGCCGCAAGAGCGGCATCTTCGACGAAGCGGATGAAGAAGCACTCGAAACCAGTTCCGGTTTCAAATCCAAAATGGACAAAGCGCTCTTCGCGGATGCCACCGCTACTTCGATCGGCGCACTGCTGGGCACCTCCAACACCACCACTTACGTTGAGAGCGCGTCCGGCATCGGTGTCGGCGGCCGTACCGGCCTTACCTCTGTCGTAGTCGCCGTCCTGTTCCTCCTGTGCCTCCCGTTTGCCTCTCTGTTCGGCATCGTGCCCGCACAGGCAACGGCTCCCGCACTGATCGTTGTCGGAATCCTGATGGTGGAATCGTTTGCAGGCATCAAGTGGAACAACATCGAAGACGCGATCCCCGCATTCTTCACGGTTGTTATCATGGTATTCGCCTACAACATTTCCTATGGTATCGCCGCCGGCTTCATCTTCTACATCATCGTCAAACTGTGCCGCGGCAAATTCAAGGAGATCCACCCCATTCTGCTGGCAGCCTCGCTGCTGTTCATCATCAACTTCGTGATCATGGCCATCAAGGATCTCTGATCTGCCTACTTGCCGGGTTCCGAGCGGACGGGCCCGACGGTACTGGTCATTCCCCGACATCAGGCCGCAGGCCCGAAAAGACAGAAGAGAGGCCCTCCCGATCCGGGAGGGCCTCTTTCAATGTCATCGGATTTTGTTACTCTCTCTGGTTGCATGCGAGATGTCGTCTCAGGCTACCATCAGACCGATGTGCCCTGCTTCCAGAGTTTTGCATAGGCACCGCCCAAAGCGAGCAGGTCGTTGTGCGTTCCCCGTTCGATGATCGCACCTTTGTCCAGCACCAGAATTTCGTCCGCGTTCCGGATGGTTGAGAGACGGTGCGCGATGACAATGGTTGCCCGGTCCCGAATGACCTGGTCGATGGCTTCCTGGATTAATTTTTCCGTCTGCATATCGACGGCCGCGGTCGCCTCGTCCAGCAGGAGCACCGGGGTGTCACGCAACAGTGCGCGCGCAATCGAAATGCGCTGTTTTTGACCACCGGACAGCTTGACACCCCGCTCCCCGATGATCGTGTCGTATCCGTCATGCATATCAATGATGAAATCGTGCGCACGTGCCATGCGTGCCGCACGCTCTATTTCTTCCTGGGTCGCATGCAACACGCCATAAGCAATGTTCTCCGCTACGGTTCCGTTAAACAGGAAGATATCCTGCATCACTATGCTGACATTGTTGCGTATGCTGCGGGTCGTGAGATTGTCGAGCGGGTGGCCGTCCAGCAGGATTCTGCCTTCGGGGGGCTCGTAAAACCGCATGAGCAGACTTGCAACCGTCGTTTTTCCGGCACCAGTGGGTCCCACCAGCGCCACCATGCGGCCCGGCTCGACGACAAAAGAGACGTTCCGGAGTACTTCCATATCTTCCACATAGCTGAACGAGACGTTCTGAAATTCCACACGCCCCTGCATGCGACCGGGATCCGCTGCTCCGGCTGTTTCCTTGACCTGCGGCTCTTCGCTCAGAATTTCGTCAATGCGCTCGATACTCGCAAGAGAGGTCTGGAGATCCTCGTTCATACGGCCCAACGCGGCGACCGGTCCGTGCAGCAATGCCAGATACATCAGAAAGGCAACCAGATCTTCGACTGCTACCCGGCCGGTTGCGGCCAGGACACCGCCTGCCCCCATCACAAGCGCGGTCGTGAGATTGTTGAACAACTCGATGCGTGGATGGTATAAAGCGCTTTTTGTCAGGGCATTCATCATCTTGACCGTGAAATCCCGCGCACTGTGCTGGATGCGCCCGGAACCCATGTCCTGCCGGTTGAAGGCCTGGATTTCTCGAATACCGGAATAGTTTTCGCTGGTCGCAGCGGTGAGTTCGGCCAACGACTGCTGTGTGCGCTTGAACAGTGGCCGAACCGATGTTGCGTACTGATACAGACTGATCGCAAGAAACGGCATAAATGTCAGCGAAATCAGTGCAAGCAGGGGATTGAGCACGAAGAGCAGTGTGAAGATCCCGATCAATAGCACGGAGTTGATAATGAGGTCGGGGACCACATGCGCGATCAGCATCTCCAGGTTCGCGGGGTCGTTGATTGTGCGGGAGATCAGCTGTCCGACCTGCCGGTCGTGGAAGTAGCCGAGAGACAACCCCTGCAGATGGTCATAGACCCGGATGCGCATATCCGAGACAAAATTCCAGGCCGACTTGTGGGCGAAATAGGTCCGCGCGCCGCCGCAAAGGGCGGTCACCAGATAAAGACCTGCCAGCAGCAGACCCAAACGGATCGAAAGATAAACCAGGTCGGGGGATTGTTCACGGATGAGACCGGTGATTTCCCGGACCACCATCGGTGTGATCAATTGGGCCGCGGTCATTACGAGAATGACCACCAGCGTGATTGCCATGAATTTCCAATAGGGGCGTGCAAGGAGCAGCATGTCCCGCACCAGTCTGAGTGCAGGTTTCCGCGCAGTGCCGGAGAGGGGTTTTTGCTTTGACATAGCGACAACCTTCCCGATTCTATGTTTTTTATAGCCTGGACATTATACCATGGTCCCGGTTGTCGCCTCCCCAGGACATTGGAATGGGCTGTCAGTCCAGAAAGCCCTTCATCTGTTCGAGCGGGAAATCCTGCAGCGGCATCTCCACCGGCCGGTTTTCCAGCGCAGATCGATACACCGCCAGCACCGCTTCGACGGCGGATTTCCCGGAAGCACCATCCGCCAGAGGCAGCCTGTCATTCTTCCATCCGTCCAGAAGATCCTTATACAACAAGGTATGAGGACAAGCGATGTGCACAAGTTCGCCCAGCCGTTGATTCCGTGCGTATGTACGCAACACGGAAGCCAGAAAGCGCCCGGTCCGGCTTTTCCCGTGTTCGTCCCGGATCGACAGACGGGGACGGCCGGCACAGATGCCGGCAGTCACGGTCCCGCGTGTTCCGGTCAGACTTATTTCCGCTTCCTGCCTGTTTGGAGGGGTATTGGTGGTTCCTTCGACGAGACAGAGTGCGCCGGACTGCAGTTCCAGCACCGCACAGCCGAGGTCTTCGGCCTCCATCCGGTGCGCCCGGCGGGCGATCAAGCCGGTAGCGCGCCGGACCGGTGAACCCATCAGCCACAGCAGCAGATCCAGGCCGTGGACGCTCTGGTTCATGAGGGCTCCACCGTCCATCTGCCATGTGCCCCGCCATGCGGCCTGGTCGTAATAGGCCTGATCGTGTCCCCAGCGCACGTGGACACGCCCCTGCAGCAAGTCTCCAATCAAGCCTGCGGAAAGGGCCGCTTTCAGTTCACGCATTGGTGGTACGTACCTGAATTTGTGACCGACAGCGATCCTGCGACCGGTTTCTTCCGCCACCGCGAGCAACTGGTCGGCTTCTTCCAGGGACATCGTCATCGGCTTTTCCATCACCAGATGTGCGCCTGCCCGCATACAGTCGATCCCCATGACCGCATGGGTTCCACTGGGGGTCGTAATGGCCACCAGATCCGGATGTTCGGTCTCCAGCATCACGCGGTAATCGGTGTAGATGCCTGGTACCGAACCGTCTTTATTCCGCCGGATACCGCTTTGATCCCAGAGCGTCTGCGCGCGTGTTCTGTCCGTGTCGACCAGGCCGCACAGGATCAGGCAGCCTTGTAGATGTCGTACCGCCCGGAGATGGCTCTCCGCGACCCGACCGCATCCGATCACCGCTACGCGTACCGGTTGGTTGTTCTTTTGGCTCATGTTTCCTCCTTCGACCCGGATATCTCCTCGGTCATGATTCGGGTCGGCACGTATTCCGCCGGTCCGGGCTGGATGAGCCCAGCTCCCGCGGTACAATCCATCAATAGCGTTTCCAGCCGATGACCCTGCCCCGCCTTCACCAGGACCGGTACTTCGACATCCATCCCGAAAGAGGGCTCCCGCAGCAGAAAGCCCGCCTGTTCCGCCTGGTGACGGAACCGGTCGTAATCCGTGTATGCAACGGTAATCCGGAAGGTGTCGGACAAGGTCATCTCGACAGGCTGCGATTCCCGGACTGCCATGGCGGCCGTCCGACCATAGGCGTGGACCAGTCCGCCGGTTCCCAGGAGTATCCCGCCAAAATAGCGAACCACTACCACGACCGCGTCTTCCAGCTGCTGGCGGCGCAGTACATCGAGCACCGGCAGGCCCGCCGTTCCCTGGGGTTCGCCGTCATCTGAATAGCGCTGGAACCGGGTTTCGCCTCCGATCACCCAGGCCGACACGTGATGCGATGCGTCAGAATACTGTTTTCGAGCATCGGCCAGCAGAGCGAGTGCGACTCCCTCATCTGCTGCGGGTGCGGCCAGCCCGATAAAAATCGATCGGCGCGCTTCCAACCGGACTTGCGACGGGCTGGTGAGGGTCCGGTATACCGGCCGATGGGAATCAGGACTCCCGGTTATATTTGTTTCCATGGATGGAATCATACCCCAGCTCGCCTGCGGCGGGCAATCGCAAAGACTATAATCAAAGAAAAGCATGCAGGAGGTAACTCACATGGCGATTCTCACTTTCCGTTCTTTTTCCGGGAAACGCTGGAACACGTCCCGCTGGCAGCCGGAGATCTATCTGGCAGACGAGCACGGGCATGCGTTTGCCATCCCCGAAGTGGACGGATCCCTTGTGGTCAGCGAGATCGGCGTTCGGACAGGTGCGGCTCTGCACGTGCGTTTTCCGGTTCCCTCCTTTGGAGAAGTGACATTGCCGACCGGCGTGCTGCCCCCTGCCGATCACCCCTATGTGCTGCCGGTGGAACTGGCGACCGAGCGCCTCCGGAGAATCGATCGGGCACTGGAGTGCTGGCAAACCGCTACATTCCGGGCCTCAGTAGAGGTGCTCGCACAGATAACGAACGCCCGGGCGGTTCTGGACGCGGTCTCGCTGGAAGAATCGGACGAACGAAATGCACGCTGGGGCGATCTCGCGCTGTCTCTCCTGTTACCGGCGGGAGAAGCTCTCGCACTGGAACGTGCCAACCATCAAATCGGGGCGCGACGGGCAGCGGGCGGATTTGACCGGTTCCTGCTCGGTTGTAACGGGTTCCCCTATCCGGACGCCGGCGAGCCGGGCATGTCTTTGTTTACCCGGTTGTTCAACAGCGCCACCCTCGCATTTTACTGGGGTCGGACCGAACCCGCACCCGGACAGTACAACCTGGAGGGGCTGGATCGACAAGTGGAATGGCTGACTTCCCGCGGTCTGGCCAAAAAAGGCCATCCGCTGTTCTGGTTGCTCGCGATGCCTGACTGGGTCGACCGCTTCGGCGATCCCGCGTCGCTGGACGACCTCGTACGACGTCGGGTGAGACATCTGTGCGAGCACTTCCGCGGGCGGGTCGAGTATTACGATGTCGTCAACGAGATGCACAACTGGAACATCTACGGCGAAGAACGCATGTACGAGCAGACCCGCCTGGTGAGCGATCTGGTCAAAGAGTGTGATCCCGACGCACTGCGTGTCGTCAACATCAACGAGCCGTTTGGAGAATACATGGCCCGGGACGTGTTGCACCTCGACCGGACGATGGTCCCGATTGATGTGAAAAAAAGCCTGGTGCACCCGGATGTCTATATCGAACGGCTGCTGGAGCGCGGGGTGGACTTCGATGTATTGGGGGTCCAGATGTATTTTGGGGCGGGTGCGGTCTTCACGCGTGATCTGTTTGAGATCGCGCTGTTTTTCGACGGGCTTGGACGGTTTGGAAAGCCGATCCATTTGACCGAAGCCGGGGTGCCTTCCCGGGAGGGCGAAGACCTCAAAGACTCCTCCCATTCGCACAATTACTGCAGCCTCCGGCCGTGGCGGGCCTCCGATGCCGGGTTCTGGCACGGCCCCTGGACGCCGGTACGCCAGGCCGAGTTCCTCGACGGATTCTACCGGGTCCTGATGGGCAATCCCGCCGTCACCGGCATCACGTACTGGGATTTTTCGGACGCAAACGGCCACTTCTTCACACACGCAGGATTGCTGGACGCCCGAAACCAGCCAAAACCTGCCTACGAAGCATTGCTCCGGCTCAAACTTGAGGCCGGTATCCCGGATTCCATTCTGTCCGGCAAATGAATCAAAAAATCCGGCGGCATCGATGGATGCCGCCGGATTCGTGTGATCCCGACTTTGCGTCTTTCCGGATCAGTCCAGATAGTCTTTGAGCGCTTTGCTGCGGGAGGGGTGACGGAGTTTCCGGAGTGCTTTGGCTTCGATCTGACGAATGCGCTCCCGTGTTACGTCGAACTCTTTGCCCACTTCTTCGAGGGTGCGCGGGCGACCGTCGTCCAGTCCGAACCGAAGTCGCAGCACCTTCTCCTCACGGGTGGTGAGTGTATCCATCGCATTGAGCAATTGCTCGCGAAGCAACGTGTATGTCACCTGATCGACAGGAGACAACGCGTCATCGTCGGGGATGAAATCTCCGAGATGGCTATCTTCTTCTTCGCCGATCGGTTTTTCGAGCGAAACGGGCTCCTGGGAAATTTTCATGATCTCGCG
>CAZBKR010000095.1:0-7421 GCA_964492455.1 uncultured Oscillospiraceae bacterium | reverse complement strand
AGAGATGAATCCATATGAAATTTGCCTGTATTTTACCATCCGTTGCCATCCCGTGCAAGGTCTGGCGAACCGGCATCCGCTTCTCATCCTACCACCTGAAAAACTTGATGCAATGCGGGTTTTTGTCGTACACCGATCGGATCGGATCGAACAGCAGCGCGGTAGGATGACATCCGTGAGGGGGTGTACATCTATGCGACAGATCCGGATACTCGACAACGATACGACGTACGCGGCAGCGCTCGCCTCTTTCCTGTCGCGGCGAATGCACGACTGTGAGGCGATTGCCGGATCTGGTCTGCCGGAACCCATAGATGAATCAGAATTCCGGACAGACACAGGGGCACAGGACGACGTCGTGATAACAGGCGAGGGATATCTGGCATGGCAGCCGGAGGACATCCGGATGCCTGTTCTGCGTCTCTCCCCGCTTCCTGCCTGTCTGGTTGATGCCGGAGAAGACGATACGCGGAATCTCAGCCGGATTTCCCGTCTGGGAGATGCATGTGCCATTGCCGAAGCATTGGAACGTCTCCTGGATTCCGTGCCGGATTCGCGTTCCCCATCTGTCCAACCGGACACGGTGCCGGGTGTGATCGGAGTGATCGGTGAAGTGTGCGACCGCATCCGGATGTCGCATATCGTTCGATTGACCGCACAGGCACAGGAACACGGAGGACGGGCGGCCTATCTGCCCTGCCTGCCCGGATCACGCGCGTCCGTCCTGCCGCTTTCCACGCGGGGACCGGATACCTTGTCGCAGATCCTCCTGCTCGCGGGAGCGGGAGATCCCTGTGACGATGCAATAGGGCCTGCGCTGCATCCCTCCCGATCCGGCGTATTGTGCGTTCGTCCGGCTGAAAGCCATGAGCATCTGCTCGAGTGTGGACCTGATGTATTGCGGACGGTGGTGTCCGCGCTGGTTCGCTGGATTGAGAATCAACCGGCCGGGTCGATTGTCATTGTCGACCTCTCCGAACTTGCTGAACATGACACGGCTGCTGCATTGTCTGTCTGCTCGGAATGCCATCTGCTGATTGAGCAAACCACCGGAGAACGGAATGGGCTCTTGCGGTTTGCACCGCTTCTGGCCCGGTTGCCGCCCGGCTGCCGGGTCAGACGGGTCGTGTTAATGCCGCCCTGCGTGCAATCCGGCCCGGAGGACAGACGGGCAACACCCGAAATATAGCAAGAGGAGGAACCGACCAGATGAGCCGTTCGACCACATTGTTTACCGCCGCCCCGGTCCGTGAGCGGATCAGCACGAGTGTGCTGGAGCGTCTGGGTGCACATCCGGACATGGACGACCACGCGCTGAAGCGCCTGATCGCCCACACCGCTGCACGTGAACTTTCCGGATCCCGACTGGCCTGGAACGAGCAGCAGCACATGATCGAGCACCTGTATCACGCGATGCGGGGATATGACGTACTACAGCCGCTGATGGACGACGCCAGCGTCACCGAAATCATGGTCAACGGCCCGGGACAGGTGTATTACGAATCGGGCGGTGTTCTCCGCGCCTCCGACATCCGGTTTGAGGACACGGATCACCTGTTCAATCTGATCGTTCATCTTTTCTCGCGCGGCAACAGGAGCATCAATCAATCCGCACCCGTCGCGGATGTGCGGTTGCCGGACGGATCCCGCGCCAACGCCGTGCTGCCTCCTGTCGCGCCGGACGGTCCGATCCTGACCATCCGGCGTTTCACGGGCATACGGCTGCAGATGGAAGCCCTGGTAAAGGAAGGCACTCTGGGAGAATCCCTGGCCGACTATCTGGCAAAGTCCGTGAGGGAACGGCAAAGTATATTCATTTGCGGCGGTACTGGTACCGGAAAGACTACCTTTCTGAACATCCTGTCTTCCTGTATTCCGCAGGGGGAGCGTGTGGTTACGATAGAAGACTCGGCAGAGCTTCGGATCCAGGGCACGTCCAATCTGGTCCGGCTGGAAGCACGGACACCCGGTCCGGACGGTACCGGTGAAATCGGGATGGAGGATCTGGTCCGCACAGCCATGCGTCTGCGTCCGGACCGGATCATCGTAGGGGAAGTGCGCGGCAGCGAGGCGGCGGCGATGCTGCAGGCACTCAATACAGGCCATCGGGGCTCTCTGTGTACCGGGCACGGAAACTCCTGCCGCGACATGCTGCTGCGGCTCGCCGCTTTGGCGCACACCGCGGCAGGTCTCCCCTATTCCTCTCTGTTGCGCCAGGTAGGAACTGCTGTTGACCTTGTGATCCATATGGAACGTCTGCCCGATGGACGACGGATCGTCGACGAGATCCGGCTGGTTCACCCGGACGAAGAACATGGATTCCGTCTGGAGCCGGTCCCCGTCACGGGTGGCTGCCTGTGATGAGAGAATCCGTTCGTGTGCTGACCGCATTGGCAGGGTGTACCGGGATCTCGTTTCTGCTGTCCGGGACATTCGTTCCCGCGGGCAGCGTGCGATTCATCTGCGCAGTGGCCGGCGTGATACCGATTCTGCCTGCGGTGATGTTCCGGCTTAGAAGACGTGAGGAGCGCATTCGCAAGGAACAGGCCGTCTACCTGTTTCAGGTATTGTTGTCGCGGCTGTCTGTCGGTGAGCCCCTGGAGCTGGCCTTTGGCACTGCATGTTCTGAGGCTGAACGGGTGTGGGGAGCACGCAGCCCGTTAACAACCAGCCTTCATCGACTGGTCAGCGACCTGGGCAGCCGCGCTCCCTTGCAGCAATCTCTCATACGCTTTTCCAGCCGGTTTTCCTGCCCTGAGGCCGCGCCGGTACTGGCAGCACTAGCGATGGTCCGGACGGTCGGTTCGGGAGTGGTGGAACTGCTGCGTACCGGACAGGGCATGGTGGCGGAATCCATCGCAGTGGAAGACGCGGTCGCTGCGGAGACCGCGCAGCGCAGCACCGAAGCATGTGCGGTTGCCGCGATGCCCCCTGTGGTTGCGTTGCTGCTCGGGCGTCTTGCCCCGGGGTATATCGATCCACTGCTTCTGTCTGATTACGGAGATTGGATGATGGGCGGACTGTACCTGCTGTCGGTCCTCTCCATTTCGCTGGTTATACATGTGATATCAGGCCCCCGAACGATCCCGACTTCCCGGGATCGAACGATCCCGACTTCCCGGGATCGAGTGGTCCCGACTTCCCGGAACCGGATGGCAAGGCGAAAGGCTGACGTGGATAGCCGTCCATCGGCGTGGATCCGCTGGCTGGCCACCCGGATTCCGACTGAATACCGGGTCCGGGTGGAACGGTTATTGTCGTTTTCGGACTCCGCGGAAGCGGACGGCGTCGCACGTCACCTCGCAAAAAAAGGGATCCTTATCGCGATGGGTGCCGCTGCGGGAAGCTTTCCCGCTGTCGCGGGAGGGTCTTTGTTGTGGATCCCGCTGCTGGCCGGATTGCTGCCCGTTTTACAGGATCGGGATCTACGAAACCGGGTCACTAAGGCCCGTGACCAGTTGCTGGAAGGCTTCCCTGTCTTTCTGGGTTTGTTATCCGCTGTCCTCCATGCAGGTGTTCCGCTCACCAATGCCCTTGATGCCTGTCTGTCCGGGATACCGCATCCTGACAGCCCTTTTGCCCATGCGCTCGCGGACATCCGCACCGAAGTTCGTGCGGGTCGTTCCGCCGCGGTCGGGTTCGAACGGATGGCGTCTCGGACCGATATTCCGGAGGTACAGGCATCCCTGTCGCTGATCGCACAATTTGAACGAACCGGAGGACATGAACTTCTGTCACTGCTGCGTTTACAGGTCCCGGTCTGCCGTTCTCTCTATCGAAATGCCGCCCGCAAAAGAGCCGAGCGACACGCGGTTCTCCTGCTGTTCCCGATGTTTTTGTCTCTGCTGGTCATTCTGGCTGTCGCCGGTTTGCCTGCTGCACTCGCGTTCCGGCCATAAAGCGCACTGCGTTCGCAAAGAGAAGGAGGGCAACAATGAATAGGAAAGAGCGAAAACTTCGATGGACCAAATCCGGAATCGGCACTGTGGAGGTGGTGATCCTGATCGCGGTACTTGTTGGTGTCGCACTGGTGTTCCGGGAGCAATTGACAGAATACGCGAAACACATCATGGAGACAGTGTTCGATGACAAAATCGTAATTGACAGCCTGCAGTGATCCGTTATCCGGATGCGGTTGTGGATATTGAGTCACTCCGCCATTTTGAAATGGAATGGATCGTACGAGGCCGGCCCGCTCATCTGGTTCCGCTGCATTGCTTCTGCCGGGAGGGCAAAGCCCGTTTGAGGTGGATGACGGACGGGTTACAGCCTTGTGAAGAGGCCGTTCGCATAGCTGTTGACACGGAGGGGGATCCTTATACATGGCTGCTTCAGCTTCTGACAGAGATCAGACGCATCATCACGCAATCCGGAGAGGCTTTGCTGGATTCCACGCGGTTCCTGCTGAGATCGGACGCCATATGGTTTTATCCCGCACTCGACGTATGCGGTGCAGATCTGACGACCCCTGTTGTTGCCGTCTCGCGCATCGCACCTCTTCTTTCCTATTTGCCGGCGACAGGGTATCAGACGGAAGGATCTCTGGCCGAGCTGGCAGAAGAACTCGCGGAAATGCTCATCGCAGACTGTGTGGAAAAAACACCGGATCCTGCACTGCTGACTTTACGAGACGCCGCAGCCGCGGGACGCGAGACATTCGAGGCGTACCTGGAAGAAGTATCAATGTCGGGCGCTTCTCGCGCCATGAGAGAACAGGATAACGAAGATATCCTTACAAAATCAGCAGAGGCCGGCGGGAATCGCATCTTAAGTCGTACGGGCCATTCACCACCTAACCAGATTCTGCAAATCTCCGTCTGGCTCGCGGGACCGGTACTGGTGGCGTGTCTGCCGGTAGCCACGCGATTCTTCCTGCCCGGATGGATGGATCAGGAAGGTTGGCGGATGCTGTCCGCGGGTTGTCTGGGATTGACAGCGATCGCAGACGCGCTGCTGCTGTTCCTGCCGGCCTCACCGCTCCGGCTGTCCGGCACGGGTAACGATGCAGCGGCCCATATCCGTCCGCATAATGGAATGCTGCGCGTGATCGGGAAGTTTGTGAGAGACGTCCGTGTCTCCGGACTGGTGTCCGCCTGCGCCTCGCGAATGGGAGCCCTCGGTCGTATGGGCGCACATACCGCGCCAACGGAGATGCTTGATCCATCCGAACGGCTGGGATTCCTGTCGGAGGGGGAACCGGGTACTCCGGAGGAGACAAAAGGGATCCGGGCTTATATACTGACCTCGGATTTCGTCATTGGACGCGATCCGGATCTGGCAGATCTGGTGCTGCCTGATGCAGAAGTGGGACGGGCGCACGCGCGGATCACGCAATACAACGGCTCATTCTTTCTAACGGACCTTGGTTCGGTCAACGGAACCCGGCTGAACGGCCGCCGGCTGGACAAACATGTACAGCAGCCTCTTCCGGATCGATGCCGACTCGATATCGCGGGCCGCCTGTTCCACTTTACGGTCGACTGAGGAGGTGACTCAATGGAACCGGTTGTCGGAAGTGACGGTTTTGGACGCGTACTTCGCAGCGATATCCAGACGGGCTTTCGCGCGTTCCATCGCATGCCGGTCACGTGAGGCCAGCGTCGGATGACCGCGGTGGGTGGCATATCGTTCGGTTGCACGTTCCAGGGCTTTTGTTGCACGGGCAACGTCGATGTCGTCCGGCCATTCCGCTGCGGACACCATGATCAGCACCAGATCGTGACCGATCTCGGCATATCCGTTGGTGGTCAAACAATGCTTCCACACTCCGTTTTCGAGCGCGCGGGTTTCACCCGGAACGAGCGCAGCGATCATCGGAGTATGCATGTGCATGATTCCGAGCTCGCCATCTTTGACCCGTACGGTCACAGAATCCACCTCAGCTTCGTAAAAGACCCCGTAAGGTGTGACAATCTCAATCCGGATTTTACCTTCATCCGCCATCGTTCTACCTCGCGGCCTGGTAGGCGTCGTACACCTCGTCTATGGTGCCACGCATAAAGAAGTAGCTTTCCGGAATCTTATCCGCCCCGCCTGCGACAATTTCGCCAAACCCGCGAATGGTTTCTTCGAGCGGCACATACCGCCCTTGATACCCGGTTGAGTTCTCCGCCACAAAGAACGGCTGCGAAAGGAATCGCTGAATTTTGCGGGCCCGGGCGACAGTGCGTTTGTCCGCCTCGCTGAGTTCTTCCATTCCGAGGATCGCGATGATGTCCTGCAGCTCTTTGTAACGCTGAAGCATCTCCTGCACGCGTCGGGCGGTCTGGTAGTGTTCCCGGCCCAGCACGTCCTCGGTCAGGATACGGGAGGAGGATTCGAGGGGGTCGACCGCAGGATAAATGCCGAGCTCAACCACCGAGCGGGAAAGCACCGTAATGGCGTCCAGATGAGAAAAGGTGGTCGCGGGAGCGGGGTCGGTCAGATCATCCGCGGGGACATAGACCGCCTGGATCGATGTGATGGCACCGTTGCGTGTCGAGGTGATCCGTTCCTGCAGAGCACCCACTTCATTGGCGAGAGTGGGCTGGTAACCGACAGCGGACGGGATGCGCCCCAGGAGTGCGGACACTTCCGACCCCGCCTGGATGAATCGGAAAATATTGTCGACAAACAGGAGTACATCCTTGTGCTGCACATCCCGGAAGTACTCCGCCATGGTCAGTGCGGTCAACGGCACGCGCATCCGCGCGCCCGCGGTTTCGTTCATCTGCCCGAAAACCATCACGGTCTTTTCAAGCACGCCGGAATCCTTCATTTCATTCCAGAGATCGTTGCCTTCGCGGGAGCGCTCGCCGACGCCGGCAAAAACGGATACTCCGCCGTGTTCGGTCGCAATGTTGCGGATCAGCTCCAGAATCAAAAAGGTTTTGCCGACACCCGCGCCACCGAACAGTCCGATCTTTCCGCCACGGCTGTATGGCACCAGCAGATCGATGACCTTGATTCCGGTTTCCAGAATCCGTTCCTCCGGATACTGGTCGATAAAAGAAGGAGCGGGCCGGTGGATCGGCCATGTGTCCTGGCCCGATGGCGGATCAATCCCGTCAATCGGGCGCCCCAGTACGTCGAACATGCGGCCTGTGACCCCGTCTCCCACCGGTACCATCACCGAATGCCCGGACGACTCGGCCGCGGCATTGCGGCTCAAACCCTCGGTCGCTTCGAACGCGACGCACCGGACGATCCCGCCGCCCCGCTGCTGCAGGACTTCCACATGGATCTCCCGGTCACCTTCGCGTATGGTGACCATCTCCTGAATAGCCGGCAGCTGGTCTTCCGCAAAGAGAATGTCGATGACGGGTCCGATGATCTGTGTGACGGTTCCGATGGCCATGTTGTCTCCTCGCTTAGTAGCCTTCCGAGATGGTGTTCGCCCCGTTGACGATCTCGGTCAATTCGCTTGTGATTCTCGCCTGGCG
>CAZBKR010000094.1:2277-7441 GCA_964492455.1 uncultured Oscillospiraceae bacterium | reverse complement strand
TTTCCCTGAAAACGGAAATGACTGGATCGGCGATACGGTCAATCTGGAAGAACTCGCTCAGTTCCGGGACAGTTTTCCGGTGGAGGCTCTCCAGATTGAGCCGGGAGGTGCCGGGGAAGCGCGTATCCGCGCATGGGCAGCAGCCGGCAGACTTCCGGATCTCTATTTGACAGACCGTGTAGCAGCCTGTGCGGCAAACGGCTGGGCGGCTGATATCACATATTCAGCAGGTGCTCACCGGTTACTGAACGGTATGTCCCTGTATCCGGTACTGGTGGAAGGCGCAAAATCCGGCGCCCGCCTGTTTGGCATTCCCATCACATTCACCATGCCGGTTCTGATGTATGACAGGGATGCGGTATACGAGGCGGGTCTCATACCTCCGCTCGATAGTGGTTGGGAATTCGGTGCTTTTGCAGCAGCGCTGGAAACAGCGGCAGCACTTGTGCAACCCGAAACCGGTACGACAGTGTCAACCGGATCGCGGGAGGGAGACAATCCGGTAGCAGTGCCGCTGCTTACAACGGCTGAAGGCTTGCTTGAACTGCTCCCGGCAGGGATGGACACTTCGCTCGGGTGGGCCGCATGGACCGGGTCAGGGTTCGGATTCGACCGCAATGCCTTTCGGGAGGCTGCCGGACATGTCGAAAGTCTGCTGTTGAAAGGTTTGACAGCGGATCGGCTGGATCCGGATCTGTTTGACTCTGCCGCTATCTGGCTGGGAGACAGTTCACAGATTGCCGGGGAGCGCCTTTCATTGGAAGGCAGCCTTGCTCTGTCCCGCATTCCCTATCTGGGAAGCGAACGGATCGGTGTACGCGTGCAAACCCTCTGTGTGAGTCCGGAAGCAGCAGAGACGCAAACGATTGTCGATTTTGCGATGTTTATTGCACTGGATCCGGACGCATTGCTCCTGGCCTCCCGTTTCGGACGCCCGGAAGGATATCTTCCGGTATCCAGAGTTGACAGGGTATGGGACAGGACGATGCAGTCCTGGCCCTCATCTCCTTTTTTTAAGTCGTGTCGACCATTGCTCGATCAGGCATTCGTAGATGGGAAAACCTGCGTGCCTGGATGGGATGTTGTTTTTGCGGGACGATATAAAACTGCGGAAAAGAATATGCTCTCCGGGTTGTGGACCGCGGAAGAGATGGTGGACGGGTTGACCAACACGCCTTAAGGCATATACGAGGGGGCTTTATGAACGCTTCTACCGCATGGATCCCGCTTAGAATTTCGGATGCAGGACGCTTGGCGGACGCTGGGTTGGTCGCGGACGGAGAAAAAAAAGCCCGGGAAGCTATTCGAGGACTGCTACGGCCGGATGCGCAATATCGCTGTGTCTTTGCGGGATACGTACCTGACGATCCATCTCCCAAATGTGTGGCGCTCGTGTCCCGGATCGACCCGGATGCACTCCGGGGAATGCTCCGCTGGATCGACAGAACAAAAATGGATCAGGATCTGTTGAAAGAATTTTTGTGCAGCCTGGCTGGAACAGCCTTTTTCCAAATGGGACTGCATCGGCTGGAAATGCCGGTGCTGATCGGCGATGAGTCGCTTTGCGAAGCTGCTGCCGGCATCGGAATGTCGCGGGAAGGGACATTGCATAACGCGGTGTTCAATGGACGGCTCCACGAAAACGCGTGGTCTTATGTACTGCTTCGCCCTCAATACTCCCTGCGGGGTTACGGATTTGTCCCTTTCTCCAAAGGACTGGTTACCGTACTCGGAGAGGCGGCAAAAGTCGAACAGATCGGGTTCATCCACAACGACGAGTACCCTTCCGAACCGTATTTGCGTGAAAGTCTGGCTTACCGCGGATATCTTGACAGGGAGGGTCGGGTTGTAAACGTCCGGAATCCTGCTTTCGCAGACCAGGATACCGCACCGGTTCCGGCAGAGGTGGCTGTTGCCTGCAGACAATTGGAGGAATACTTCGCGCATCGCCGATCCAATTTCAATATCCGGACGGCGTTGCCTGCCCATGCAAGCGCCTTTCAACGCCGCGTATGGGATATTCTGAGCGGAATCGGATACGGACATGTCTGGACCTACGAAGACGTCGCAGCAGAATTGGTGGACGGTTCTCGCGAAGACGCGCGAAGAATGACCCGTGCCGTCGGATCCGCTTGTGCGGCTAACCCTTTGGCAATTGTCGTACCCTGCCACAGAGTGATCGGGAAGGATGGCAAATTGACCGGATTTTCCGGAGGAGTGGATATCAAGGAACATTTGCTGGCCCACGAATGGATCGTACCGGACGACGGGACCGGCAAGGAGGAGCAAACACAATGAACGGACAAAACGACATCCAACTGGATCCTGCCACGCTGTTGGCACCGGTTCCGGCTGCCATGATCTCCTGCCGTGATGATCGCGATGACGCGGTTCCCAACATCATAACCCTCGCCTGGATCGGTGTTGCCAGCTCGGAACCTCCGACGTTGAGCGCGGCCATTCGCCCGGATCGTTATTCCTATACGTTGATTCAGCGTTCAGGAGAGTTTGTCGTCAATCTGGTCGACGCGGATCTGGCGGAAGCCTGTGATTTTTGCGGGATTCGTTCCGGCAGGGAAGTCGATAAATTCGATGCTTGCGGTCTGCATGCGACTCCCGTGGAAGGGCTGCAGATTGCGCCGGCCATCGCGGAGAGCCCCTTGTCTCTCGGATGTAAAGTCACGCAGATCATTCCAGTTGGATCACACGATCTCTTTCTTGGCCGTGTGGTCTCGGTGCGCGCACAACCGTCCCTGATGGACGATGCCGGCCGGTTGCGTATGGATCTGGCACATTTGATTGCTTACGTGCACGGGGAGTATTTTGCGGTCGGGAAAAGATTGGGATTTTTCGGATATTCTGTAGCCCGGCCCAAGGTTCTGGCGAAGCGGATGCCAGGATATCGCCGCAGGCGCACTTTCGAGTAAATTATCTAATATTACAGAACGAAAACAAATGTTCGATATGCGTTGACAGCGGACAGTGTGTTGATTATGCTTATCCCACAGAGAGAACATACGTTCTATCCGCGGGAGGTTTTGATATGCCGGCACTGAATTTGTTTCTATTCTTGACATTGGCACTCGCAGGAGTGCTCACGTATCATCTATATCAGCAGGATCGTATCGAAGATGAAAACGGTTACGGACACGATGAGCCTGCCGGGGGTACGCCACAGGTGATACGTTATAGACGAACCGGATCTACAGTGCCTGTGCAAACCGGTATGCGACCCGTCGCCAGGGGACCCGTACGTTTCTTTGACCTGACGCCTGCCGGACTGTTTGAAAAGAAAAGCACACCGGTGATCCGGACCGATTTCATGACATCAGAGACTTCCACCCCGGAACGGAGTGAAGATTGCATGTCAAGTCAAAGCGCCTGATCAGATCAATTGCCGGATCTGACTTGACAATGTCTCCCTCCGTTCCTATAATTGCTCCTGTGTCTTTGCGGAGACTGCATACGGTGGGATTAGCTCAGTTGGTTAGAGCGCCAGATTGTGGCTCTGGAGGTCGTGGGTTCGATTCCCATATCTCACCCCATATATACACAGACACAATGCGGAGGGAGATATACAGGGGATTAGGCAGCCTACGGGTCATTGACACTCTGTCCCCGCTCGGGCGGCCGCCAGCAACGTAAGCCCGATGGGGTGTCGCCAAGTGGTAAGGCACGGGACTTTGACTCCCGCATCCGTAGGTTCAAATCCTGCCACCCCAGCCATGATCCACTAGCTCAGTTGGTAGAGCACTTGACTTTTAATCAAGGGGTCCGGAGTTCGAGCCTCCGGTGGATCACCAGAAAGAGAAGCCTTGCGGGTATACGCCCGCAGGGCTCTTTTTTCTGTTCGCGAACGCGGTGAAGAACAATATGAATGGGCAGCAAACTCGTGTATAAAAACAGGAAGATCGCTAGAATGAAAAGGAAACAAGTGTCATGCAGGTAGCATGGGCAATAATGGAAGGAGTTACTGCATATGCGACTGGGAGGCCCCGTTTTTATCGAGAGTCAGGATCCAGAAGTACTGGCCAAGGCACATGTCATTGCCGGGTATCGTGCCGCCTACTGCCCGTCATTCCTGAAGCCGGACGACCAGGACAGGATCGCCGCTTTCAAGCGCATCTATGCAGCGCACGACCTTATCATTTCGGAGGTTGGTGCCTGGTGCAATCCGATGTCACGCGATCCTGAGGAAGCGGAAAAAAACATCAGTTATGTCGCCGGACAACTTGCCCTGGCCGATGAAATCGGGGCGAGATGCTGCGTCAATATCGTTGGCAGCTGGTATGAGAACAACTGGTATGGGCCATGTGCGGAAAATTACAGTGAGGACTTCTTTGCGTATGCTGTCGATGTTTCGCGAAGAATCATCGACAGGGTCAACCCGAAACGGACAAAAATGACTTTTGAGTTGATGCCGTTCAGTTTTCTGGACTCCCCCAGCGAGTACCTCAGGTTTCTGAAAGCTCTTGACCGTCCCGCTGCCGGCATTCATTTTGATCCGGCCAACTGCATCTTATCGCCGCGTCTGTTTTACGACAACGCCGCCTTTTTCGAGGAATCATTCCGCCTGTTCGGAAATGATATCGAATCGATCCACCTGAAGGATATTGCACTTCGGCCGGATCCGTTCTGCACTGTGTTTGACGAGGTCCCCATCGGCACCGGCGGACTCGATTATGTCACACTGCTGCGACTTATAAGCAGATTGCCGGCAGACACCCCGGCCATGCTTGAGCACCTGCCCGATGAAACCACGTATCGCAAGGCCGCGACAGCAGTCAGAAATTTTGCCCGTAAGGCTGATATCATGCTATAACCGGGTATATGCCTCGCGTCAGTGGAGACGTATATCCTTGCCGCATATGGTCACAGCACGGGAGGGGCTTCAGGATTCGGGAACGTCCTCTGACGCCAGCACTAGACAGACACCTTCAAACACATAGGAAGGGGCCAATCCGATCTGCGGGTCGTATCCCGCCTGCTGGTCCGAGCAGAGTTTCAGGCTGACCACTTCTTTTGACACCGCATTGACCCGGAGCAGTATGCGATATGTTGCGGCAGTTGCGGTCGGAGAAGTCGCCGCAGTCCCGCTGTCCGAACCGGGAAGTGAGTCGATGTAGACGGGAGACCGGTCCGGGCGCTGAAGAACGGACTGGTT
>CAZBKR010000094.1:0-2267 GCA_964492455.1 uncultured Oscillospiraceae bacterium | reverse complement strand
TCGTCCAGCAAAAAGCGGAAGTACATGCGATTGGCCTGCAGGGTGGACAGCAGCACAACCGTACCTTTTTCTGTCTGGGAGATATCGTGCAACCGGACGGAGGCTGCCAGCGTTTTTCCGTTAAAGTACGCCCGCCCGCTTTCTTCTGTCGGCGTAACCCGCCAATCGTGCTCTGCCAACACAAGGATATCGGACAATTCCAGTTCGGCAGCTTTGTTGTCCACCCAGCTTTGCAGCTGCGTATCGACAAGGGGCGGAGCTTCTTTCCCCGCGCATCCGGAGAGGGCCGGGAAAGCCGTCAATAAGACGAAAATAAACGATGCAACGATCTGTCTTTTCATTTCAACCACTTTGCCATCTCATGCGAAAAATCCGTTTGCAAGATCAATGTATCATCTCTGTATAGCAGAACGGTTCCGCTTGTTACATTCGATTTCCTTTATAATGGAGGTGATCGCGATCAATGCGGAGGTGGCATAGAGATGGATTCATCTGAGACAGAACGGCAACAACCTGAGGGGGGGGCATCTGCTCTCGATGACCTTGCGGTCGAAAAGAGGGGATTGCAGCTTTCTGCCATCCGGGAAGACGAGATCGAGCTGCTCCTCCCTTTGTTCAATGAACCGGATGCTGCCGGGTTTTATGTTCCGGCAATGATTCGCCCCTACAATCTGGAACAGCTCAAAGGACTGATGGGCGACTGGAACGACCGGGCGGAATCTTATGTGTTTGCGATCCGTAAAGAGGGTCTGCTGGTCGGCATCGCGAATGTCGACGGTTTCAGCTGGGCCAATGCGCACGCGGAAATCGGGATCGCGCTGGCATCGCCTTCCTATCGCGGGCAGGGGATTGCTGCGGCCGCCTTACAGCTGCTTTTGCAATATCTTTTCGTGGAGGTAGGACTGCATCGTGTATTCTGTCGGATCATGGAAGGAAACGAAGCCTCCATCCGGTTGTTTACCAAAGCGGGTTTTCGCCCCGAAGGATGCATGAAAGAACATGTCCGCCGGCACGGCAGGTATATCGGCATGCTGTTGTTTGGGCTTCTTGCGGAAGAGTGGGCAGAACTCCAATCGAATCTTTCATAACTTGCCCGTACATATCCGGCGTGATATTATGATTTGCGTTTCGACTTTGTATACAGTTTGTCATCCACGATAGGAGGTTCCCCATGTCGCAGACCCCACTGAAAGGCAATCTCGTTTTCGGTCAATCCGGCGGTCCTACTTCTGTCATCAACGCCAGCGCGGCCGGTGTGTTTATCGAGGCGCTCGGCCATGGCGATATCATAGAAAAAGTGTATGGTGCGGCTCACGGTATCGTCGGTATTCTCAATGAAAATTTCTATGATATGGCACAGGAAGACGCGGAACAGCTGGAACTGCTCAAAACCACCCCTTCGTCCGCGCTCGGTTCCTGCCGTTACAAGCTGGCGGATCCGGACAAAGACGACACCGATTACAAAAGAATTCTCGAGGTGTTCCGCAAATACAACATCCGGTATTTCCTTTACAACGGCGGCAATGATTCGATGGACACCTGCCACAAGGTGTCGGAGTATCTGAAAAAGGCCGGATATGAATGCCGTGTCATGGGCGTACCCAAGACGATCGACAACGACCTGTGGGGCACCGATCACTGTCCGGGATTTGCCTCGGCGGCCAAATACATCGCGACGACCGTGATGGAAGTATACGAAGACGCACATGTCTACGATATGGGCATGGTGTGTGTCATCGAGATCATGGGGCGTCATGCCGGTTGGCTGACTGCCGCGTCGGCGCTGGCAGGGTACAAAGGACACGGCCCGGATCTCATTTATCTACCGGAAGTGGATTTCGATCTGGATCAGATGCTGGTGGATGTGAAGCGCATCTACGAGAAGGAAAAGAATGTCATCATCGCGGTTTCGGAAGGGGTGCAGACCAAAGACGGTAAATTCATCCCTGAACTGGTCGGCGAAGTCTCGGTCGATGCGTTCGGTCACAAGCAACTGGGTGGAACCGCAACGGTTCTCGCCGACTATATCAAGGGAAAGCTGGGCTGCAAAGTCCGCGGGATTGAACTCTCTCTGATGCAGCGCTGCGCCGCTCACCTGGCCTCCAAAACCGATGTGGACGAAGCAGTGCTGGCGGGACGGACGGCGGTACAAAAAGCGATCGAAGGGCAGTCCGGGTATATGGTCGCGTTTGATCGTCCGGAAACCGGATCATATGCCTGCCGCATCAAAATGGTGCCGCTCAGCAATGTGGCCAATGCGGAGAAAA
>CAZBKR010000093.1:0-7779 GCA_964492455.1 uncultured Oscillospiraceae bacterium | reverse complement strand
GCACGCAGTTCCTCCGCGGTGACCGGCATCTCGTTGCTGTCATATTTACGGATACTCCTGCGGGTAAGGATGGCTTCCAAAACGTCCATGGGGTTCCTCCCGTCATTCGACCAGTCACACTGAGTGCTGTCGTGCTCTCTTTATACCGCCTTCATTTTCGTTCGACAAGTGCGGAATACTAACTGGGATCCATCTCGATGACGCGGTTGAGCCAATTGCTCTTTTTGTAGTGAATGGTCTGGATGATTGCGTTCAGCGACCAGGTGGCCATATATGTCATGTGGATCGCACGAATGTTGTCTTGCCCCAGAATCGCACGCAGCCCGAAAAGAATCAGAAGGCGCAGCGCAAACATGGAGGTGACTGAACTGATCATCGGAAACACGGTTTGTCCTGCTCCGCGTTCCGCCCCCGCAAACACACCGATAAAGGCGTGGGCGACAAAGAAAGGCGCGAGGAAACGGAGCATCGAGACGCCGTAATACGCAACCCCTTCGCTTTCGGTGAACAAACTGACAATCTGAGGTGCGAAAATGTAGATCAGCGGAGAGGACACCGCCGCATATCCGACCGCCATGCGGAACGCGATCGATGCGCCCTTTTTCACCCGATCAAACTGGCGTGCGCCCACGTTTTGTCCGACAAAGGTCGTGACAGCGAGGCCGAGATTGCCCATCGGCATGATTGCAAACGAGTCCAGCCGGAAGTAGGTGATGGTACCCGCCATCATGTCGGTACCGAAGCCATTGATAACACTCTGAATGATAATGTTCGAAAAGGACACAATCGCGCCTTGCACCCCGGTCGGGAGTCCGATCCGGATGATCTGCCAGGCGACGGCCGGATTGAAGTTGGTCTTGCGTGGATGGAAACAGAACTCCTCGCGTTCCCGCATCAAGGCACCGATACAGAGCATGGCAGCCACAAACTGAGACAGCACCGTGCTCCAGGCTACGGCAGCGACGCCCCAGTGGAATACGAGCACAAACAGATAGTTGAGCGCGATGTGTAGGATTGCGGAAATCACGAGGTAGTACAGCGGTCGTTTGGAATCCCCCATGGCGCGCAGGATGCCGGAGGTCATGTTGTACATCAAGGAGGCGATGAGACCTCCAAAATAAATCTGCAGGTAGCGAACCGCCTCCGGGAGCACCTCGGCCGGGGTGTTTATCGTCCTCAGGAGGAACGGGGAAGCGCCGATTCCGATCAGGGTCAGCACGCCGCCGAGCACCAGCGTGACACCGATCGCGCAATGCAGTGCACGCTGCAGCCCCTCATGATCTTTGCGTCCGAAGAATTGTGATATCAGAACCCCCGCTCCGGTTCCGATGCCCATAAAAAAAGAAACAATCGTGTTGCACAGAGGATTGCTGACGCCGACTGCCGCCAGTGCGATGTCACTGACATGCTTCCCGACCACCGCAGCATCGATGGCGTTGTACATGAGCTGGAAAAAGTTGCCGAGAATCATGGGAAACGCGAACGAGAGCAGTTGCTTCCAGATCACGCCCTGCGTCATGTCCATATGCCTGTTGTCGGCCACGGTGATCTGTACCTCCCGGCGAAACTTACAGCCTAGTATACACCGCACAACCGATGCCGCCTTTTGGCATATTGGAGAAAAACAGGACGAATCCGTACTATCTTTCGTACCCCGCGGCAGAGGCCGGCCGGAACCGGTCCCGAGGGGGCTCCGGTCTGCTACAATGAAAATCGTCATCACTAACAGCGCTTCCGATAGATAAGGGAAAGCGCCACAGGAGGAAACCATGATCATCAAAGTCGTCGCAAAAAACTATGTCCAGGCCGACAAGGTCGACACGTTCATCGCTCTGGCCAAACAGCTCGTAGAAGAAACGAATAAAGAGGCGGGCTGCCTTTTCTATCAGCTGCACCAGGCTGTCAATGATCCGACCGTTCTGGCCTTCATTGAGGAATGGGAGAGCAAAGAGGCCCTCGACGCACATATGGCCTCTGCTCATTTTCAGGACATCGTGCCCCGCCTTCGGGAGTTTTCCGCGAAACCGGGCGACGGCACTCTGTACAAACAGGTCTGAAGGTGGATGCCGGTCATGCATGAACCCGTTTTTACTCAGTTTGCGCCCACACCGGTCGGACCCTATTCCCAGGCTGTGCTTGCCAACGGCGTCCTTTATGGCGCCGGGCAGCTCGGTCTGGACCCTGTTTCCGGAGCGTTGGTGTCTTCCGACACCGCCGGACAGGCGGAGCAGGTGCTCCGGAACATCGAAGCGGTGCTTATAGCGGCCGGTGCTTCGATGCGGGATGTGGTGCGGGTCACTGTCTATCTGGTCGATCTGTCGGAGTTCGCTGCGGTGGGTGCGGTATACGCCCGTTTCTTCCCCGAGCGGCCACCCGCCAGGACGACCATCCAGGTCGCGGCACTTCCACTGGGGGGACGCGTCGAGATGGACTTTACCGCCGTATTGCCCTGAAATCTTCTGCCGCGTTCAATCCGTGCGGGGGTTTTGAGTCGTAAATGAAAACACGCCGATTCCGACTGCAATGGGTAGATTCAAGGAGTCGACCGCCGCGGTTTGGGGAATGACTACACTTTGCCCGATCTGCCTGAACGAAGCGTCGAGCCCGGTGGCTTCGTTTCCAAAGACCAGCGTATACAGCGTGGACACAGGGCAGTCCGAAACCCGCAATGAACGGGTTCCGTCCAGCATGAAGGGAAAGACGTCCCGTACCCTGTGCTGTTGAGTGTATGCCGCAAAAGAGGAGAACATCTCGACCCGGAGCCGAAAAAGCGCACCCATCGAAGCTCGCACCGTCCGGGGATGGAACCGGTCGGCACAGGGCGCGATCACACCCAGGTCCCGGATACCAAAGCCGGCAAGGGTGCGCATGATCGTACCCAGATTTCCCATATCACCCGGATTGACCAGCACTACGTGATCCCGGTCAGACGCCAGGTGGTCTTCATACTTGGCAAACACACCGGCCGCGTAACAATTTTCCTTGGGGCTGATCCGCGCCAGCAGCCGTTCGTCCTCCCGCACAGGAATGCCGTGCGCGGTACATCGCGCCATCATCCGTTCCCGGTCCGTGAATCCGGGGTGAAGAACCACCGCGCGTACGACCTCCGGCCGCGTATCCAGCAACTCAAACGTCGGGAAAGCGCCTAGTGTATAGCTGTAATCGAATTCTTTCTTATATGGCTTCACGCGCACTTCGGAATAGCGCTCCGGGTCGGACATGCTGGCCTCCCTATCGGGCGGGCGCTTCCCGCCTGACACACTGTCTCTCCCCCACATTTTCACGTCTGTCAGGCAAGATGGCAAGCGTCGGCGTTCGCCCCGCATTGGATTCTATGCGCCTGCTCAGGATCCGGCAGATTTGTAATGTCGGGCTCCCTGTCTCCAGATCAGCAGACATGGCACCACGAACAGAATCGCGCCGAGAGGAGCGAGAATGGCCAGTGGGCTGCCTCCACGTGCCAGGACATAGCGAAGCGGGATATGGTTGATGAGCGCAAACGGGACGACATAGGTGAAAATCCTCCGGAACCAATCGCGATATATGGTCATGGGGTACTGTGCCATCTGGCGTCCTCCGTCTGTCAGCACGTTGGCAAATTCCAGCCCCTGAATCGTCCAGAAACACAGGGTCGAGTTGAGGATCATAATCCCTCCGAAGATGCCGACTCCTCCCGCGAACGTCAATACAAGTGTCAGAATCCGACCGATCGTCCACGGGATGTCCAACCCGCGAAGTGCGATGATCAGAGCGAACACTCCCTGCAGAAATTTGCCCATCCGGGTCCAGTCAAAGGCGCTCCCGAGCACCTGGAGTTCCAGCGGCCGGGGTCGCAGCAGCAGACGATCGAACGTCCCGTTGCGGATGAGACCCGAAAACGTATCGAAACCGCGGAGTGTCATCTCTGCCAACGCGAAGGAGATCAGCATCACCGAAAAGAACAGCGCGACCTCGTGAAACGACCAGCCCGCCACCGTTCCGAACCGTCGGAACAGCAGCCAGCTGCCGAGAAAAACGGTTAATGTGCTCAGAAACTGGGCGACAAACAGCAGGACCGACGACAAGCGGTACTGCATCTGCGAGCGCACGATGATTCCGACATAACGCAGCCACAGTCTCATTCGCTCAACCTCCCTGTACTACAACACGACGCAGGATCCGCCGCAGTGTAATGGTTCCGATCGCGGCGAGCACGACCAGCCACACACCCTGGCGCAGCAGCAGACCAGGCAGGGCGGAAAGCGGGAGATGTCCCGAGTACACACGGAAAGGCAGGTCTGCGGTATAGGCAAACGGAAGCGCGTACAGCACCTTTTGCATACCCTCCGGCATGAGCGGAATGGCGATGACCCCCCCGCTCAGGAATTCCGCGACGACCGCAAACACTTGTGTGGTACCGGCCGGGGACATTGTCAGAAACGTCAACACATAGATCAGCATCGAGAGTGAGACCACAATCAGCAATCCGAGCAGCATAGTGCCGATAAATCCCGCCAGTGCACCGACCGAAGCGGGAGGTCCAAGCCGGAGCGGAGAAGGCAGAAAGGCCGCGATCAGCAGGATCGGAATGCATCGCAACGCCGCGGCGGACAACCGTTGTCCCAGCAGCCGGGCAAACCAGAATCCGTACAGGTTGACCGGGCGGCACAATTCATAGGCGACATTCCCGTCCAAAATGAGCCCGAACAACTCGTTGTCGCGGTACCAGAGCATGATCAAAGCCAGAAAGGCCTGCTGAAGCCAGACGTACACTGCGAGCTGAGGCAGCGAAATGGGCTGCTCACCAGTGCCGGAGCGGTAAAACGCTTCATAGATCATCAGGAAAACAAACCCGAAAAACAGCTGGGTAATGATACCTGCCCAGGCTGCGGTGCGATAGGTCAAGCCCGACCGGAGACGCAACTTGAAATAGGACGTGTACGCTCTCACAGTTCGTAGTCCTTGTACAGCCGGTCGATGATGACATCGGCCTCGGTGGCTCCATCCCCATCGTATCTTTTTTTCAGTTCCGCGTACCCTCCGTCGTAGAGGATGTGTCCTTTTCCGATCAGCATGACCCGCCTGCACAGCGCCTCAATGTCGTGGGTGTCATGTGTTGTCAGCAGCACCGTCACACCTTGTTCTCGATTGACCGTTCGGATGAACTCGCGGATCGCGAGCCGCGCGGTGGCGTCCAGCCCGATGGTCGGTTCGTCGAGAAACAGGATCGAGGGCTCATGGAGCATGGCTGCGGCCAGCTCGCATTTCATGCGCTGTCCGAGAGAGAGCTGGCGCACCGGGGTAGTCAGCAGAGTGGCAAGATCGAGCGCGCCAACCAACCTTTCGCAGGTTTTGCTGTACCGGTCTCGCGGAACCCGGTAAATATCCCGGAGCAGTTCGAAAGAGTCGATGACCGGGGTATCCCACCAGAGCTGCGTACGCTGGCCGAACACCACTCCGATCCGGGCAACATGCCGCCGGCGCTGCTCCCAGGGGACCAGCCCACCGACGGTACAGCTCCCCCCGTCCGGCGTCAGGATACCGCTCAGTATTTTGACGGTCGTGCTCTTGCCTGCGCCGTTCGGACCGATGTATCCGACGATCTCGCCTGGATCGATGTGAAAAGAGATATCATCCAGCGCGCGAACCGTCTCAAACGAAGGATGGAAAAAGGAGCGGATGGCGGCTCCCATTCCGGCGGTGCGTCGCGCGACACGATAGGTTTTCGAGAGGTTCTCCACTGTAATCACGTGACATCCTCCCGGCACATGCGTTCTGGATTATAGGCAGATGAACAACGAAAAACACCGGAACACGATTGTGTGCCGGGGTGAACCGATACACAATATAGCACTCACGCACACAAAACGGCAAGAGAGGTTACACTTGATTTTGTTTCATAAATCTTTTTGTTACATTTTTCTCCCATTTGGCACACAGACCCCCTGAAAAACATCAAGACTTTCGATAGACACGATGAGAAGGCGATTCTTCCGGTACGTTGATCGATCAGACCAGGATGCAATGGAGGTGGAAACAGGTGGATGCATACCTGCCGGACGCTCCGGATACAGCGGTCACGGGCGACACGGTTTTCGACGAGGACAGCCTTGAAATCCGGGTCCAGCGGATCCGGGATGGGGAGACCGGCTTGCGGGATACCCTGATCGAGCAATGCCTTCCGTTCATCCGGATGCGCACCGCCCGCCTATGCAACATCCGGCCTGTCGAACAATCCGACGAGTACAGCATCGCCTTGTTGGCGCTCAATGACTGCATCGACCAGTATAAAGCCTATGAACCCGGCTCTTTTCTTGCCTTTGCCACAACCGTCATCCAACGCCGAATCATCGACCATCAGCGTCAAATGCAGCGGCAGAGCCGGGCGCTGCCGTTCAGCAGCGTTACAAGCGGAGAGGGCCTGCCCTTCGAAGAAAGCCGTCATGCCGCATCCCGAGTCGAATTCGACCGGGAAATCGAAACGGAGGAGGAGATCGTTTTGCTCGAAAACCGCCTGTCCTCGTTCGGCCTTCACATGGAAGACATGTACAAAGAGACACCCAAGCATACCGACTCCCGGATCTTGTGTGTCGCGGCGGCAAGAAGGATCATATCGGATCCGGTGCTGTCGACCACCTTGTACACCAGCAGACGCCTGCCGGTCGCGCAACTCGCATTGCAAACTGGGCTGCATCGGAAAACCATCGAACGAAACCGCAAGTTCATCATACTGCTGGTCCTCCTGCTCGACAGCGAGCTGGAACTGATCAAGTCCTATATTGAAACGTTTTACGGGCAAGGCGCCCGGGGAGGGACCCACGCATGATCGGAACCGCAAAGGGCATCGTCATGAAGATCGTCGATGGAAAAGCACATGTGTTTACCAACGATTGCCGGATGCTGGTCACACCCGCGACACCGGATCTGCAGGTCGGCATGGAAATCGAAACAGGACGAAATGAACCTGAGGGCAAGTCAGCCAGACCGGTTGCCGCACATGCACAACGCCGTGTGATCCGGTGGAGAACCGGCGCAGCCGCAGTTGCAGCCGCGGTAATACTGATGTTAGCAGGCGTTCTGGCCTATCCAGGCCTGATCGAGCGACTCCGTCCGCAAAAAGCAGGTGCGCTTGTCTCTATCGATATCAATCCCAGCCTGCAAATCCGGCTGGACAGCCGGTTAGCCGTTCACGACGTATTCCCGATCGATGCTGAAGCTGTGGAACTTGCCCGGAACGTAGACCTCAAAGGACTTCCTCTTGAAGAAGCGGCAACTCTCTGGGTGGCCGCAGCCCGCTCCCGCGGGATGGGAGGAGATGGCAGTGTACTGCTCACCGCACTGTATGACGGCGAGGATCAGGATCTGCAACAGCGTCTGGACAATTTGCAGATTGACGGGGTTACTCTGACCATTCTGCGCAGAAAAGTGGAGGACATCGACAAAAACGAGTTGCTGCAAAATGCGACAAACAACGGTCTGTCGGTCGGATATCAGGTGCTGATCGGTGAACTTGCTTCTGTTCCGAACGGGATGACGGCCGCTATGCTGCGCACCCTTCCGATCGGCGAACTGCTTGCTCAGTGGGAAGCAAATAAAACACCGGTGACGAAACCTTCACCGGCAGTGACCCCTAAACCGACCGAAAGCACAAAGCCTACACCGACCCCGACACCGATGCCCACGTTGGCCACCCCCACACCGGAGCCGTCTCCCACGCCGGAGCCGTCCCCCACACCTCTGCCCACACCCAAACCTACCACCCCTCCGACCACCGCGAAACCCACTGATCCCGTGTATCTA
>CAZBKR010000092.1:0-7779 GCA_964492455.1 uncultured Oscillospiraceae bacterium | reverse complement strand
TCGGGATCCGGCACATCCGGAAGATAAAGGTGTGAGGCGACAGTCGACTCGTCCACCTCTTCCGGAAGAAGCTTCCCGTCAGCAATCTGCTGTGCGATGCCGCGCACAGCCTGAGCGATCTCCCTGCGGCCACCGTAATTCATCGCGATAATCAATTGCATCCGGGAACGATGGAGGGAGTTGGACTCCGCCCGGCGAACCACGGTACGGATCCTCTCGGGCAGGGCCTCCATATCGCCGGCAAACCGGACACGAATCCCTTCCCGCTCCAGCGCCGGGTCGAAACGTTCGAAAAATTCGACGAACAACTCCATCAACGCATGGACTTCCTCTTCCGGTCGGGACCAGTTTTCGGTGGAAAATGCGTATACCGTTAAAAACCGGACCCCTAAATCACCACACCAGGAACACAAATCCTCGAGTTTTTCCGCACCGGCCCGATGCCCGGCGGAACGTGGCAATCCGCGTCTGGCCGCCCACCTGCCGTTCCCGTCCATGAAAACCGCCAGATGCGCGGGGATTTTCAATCCTTCCGGAGAGTCGCCCGATGTCCGCCGTGTGGAGCGGCGAGTCCGAAACAACCACATAACGGCTCCTTTCGATCGCTTGAGGTACTCCGACGCAACAAAGCCCCCCATAAACATGCCGGGCTGTACCGCCCGGCATATCCTCGTAGCGCGCTGATCATGTCCTCCGCTCAGATCTCCATCAGATCTTTGTCTTTGTCCGCAATGATCCGCTCGATCTCCGCAGTATAAAAATCGGTCAGGGTTTGGATTTCCGTTTCAAATTCAATCATGCTGTCTTCGGTCAGTTCCTTGCTCTTCAGCAAACCGCGATACTTGTCAATTCCGTCTCTCCGGATGTTGCGGATCGCGACTTTTGACTCCTCTCCGTGCTTTGCGACCTGCTTGACCAGATCACGCCTGCGCTCCTCTGTCAGTGCCGGAAACAAGAGGCGAATCACTTTGCCGTCGTTGTTCGGGTTGATGCCCAGTTCGGACGCCTGGATTGCGCGTTCAATCAGTTTAAGCGTGCTCGGATCCCAGGGAGTGATGGTAATCATGCGGGATTCCGGGATCTGAATGTTCGCAACCTGGGCGAGCGGTGTTTTTACACCATAATATTCGATCGAAATCCGGTCCAGCACATGTGGATTCGCACGGCCTGCCCGGATGGCATTCAAGTTCTCCCGGAGAGACTGGATGGTCTTTTGCATCCGCTCTTCATAGGGTTGATAGGAGTCAGGACCCAACATCTGCATAAACGGCACCTCCGATCGGATTCACAAGGATTATATCGAAATCAGGCCGGGCAATCAAATAAGCGGGGGACGGCCAAAACCCTCCCCCGCTCTGCATGGCTGGAATATGGTTCAGCTCACGACGGTACCGACCGGTTCCCCCACTGCGAGTCGCAGGATATTCTGTGTGTCTTCGATGTTGAACACCACAATGGACAGCTTGTTGTCACGGCACAGAGCGGCAGCAGTAGCATCCATCACTTCCAGCTTCAACCCGAGCACCTCGTCATGTGTGACCGATGTATACTTTCTGGCATCTCCGTTTTTACGGGGATCTTTGTCGTATACGCCGTCCACATTGGTTGCCTTGAACATGATGTCCGCCTCGATCTCCGCCGCACGGAGTGCCGCAGCGGTATCTGTCGAAAAGAATGGATTCCCTGTACCGCAGGCGAAGATCACAATCCGCCCTTTCTCCAGGTGACGGATGGCGCGTTTGCGGATATACGGCTCACACATCTGACGCATTTCAATGGCGGACATCACGCGGGTAACCGCACCAGCCTGCTCCAACGCGTCTGACAATGCCAGTGCGTTGATTGCTGTGGCCAGCATCCCCATATGGTCCGCTGTCACCCGGTCCATCCCTTCACTGGTACGTCCGCGAAAGAAGTTACCTCCCCCGACCACGACTGCGACTTCCACGCCCATGTCGATCAGTTCCTTCAAAACGGTCCCGATTTCATGCAGAAACTGGTTGTCGAGCCCAAACCCTCTGGTCCCGGACAGCGACTCTCCGCTGACTTTCAAAAGAATCCGTTTGTAGACTGGTGACGCCATGTTTCTCTCCTCCGTGGCATGCTGATGGACTGGCACAAAAAGAAAGGACACTGCTTTCGCGATGTCCTTTCTTGTAGATCACTGACCGGCTTGCTTCATGACCTCGGCTGCAAAATCGTCTTCTCTCTTCTGGAGACCTTCCCCCATCTCATAACGCGTGAAGCGCCGGATGGAGATCTTTTCGCCGATCTTGGCGATGAGGGTCGTGAGCATGGCACTGATCGTCTGGGAATCGTCTTTCACAAAAGACTGTTCCAGCAGACAGTTCTCCCCGTAAAATTTGGCGATGCTGCCCTCGACGATTCGATCCACGATCTTTTCCGGTTTTCCATCGTTGAGAGCCTTGTTGCGCAGGATTTCTTTTTCTTTCTCGAGTTCCTCGGCAGGGACGTCTTCCTTGGAGACCCAGCGGGGATTCATTGCCGCGATCTGAAGGCACAGATCTTTGACAAAATTACGGAATTCCTCATTCTTTGCCGCAAAATCGGTCTCGATATTGACTTCAATAAGAACACCAATGCGTCCATTCGCGTGGATATATGAATCAACGATGCCCTCCGCGGCAATACGCGAAGATTTTTTAGCTGCGGAGGCGATCCCCTTTTCACGCAGCCACGCGATGGCTTTCTCCATGTCTCCGTTGTTCTCAACCAGCGCCTTTTTGCAGTCCATCATACCGGATCCGACTTTTTCGCGCAGCTCTTTGATTTTCTCAATACTGATCTCCATGAATTATCCTCCCAATGATAAGCTGTGCACCCGGCAGGCCGGCCGCCTTTCAGGCGTCGGCCTCCAGCGTATCCTCGTCGTTCTCTTCGATTTTAGCCTGTTCGTCGGCAATGTTCTGTTGTTCGGAAGCGATATCGAGCTGCTCGCCCTGCCGGCCTTCCAGCACCGCATCCGCGAGTTTGCCTGCCATCAGTTTGACTGCGCGGATGGCGTCGTCGTTGCCGGGAATCGGATAATCCGCTTCTTCGGGATCGCAGTTTGTGTCGACAATGGCGATAACGGGAATACCGAGTCTGCGTGCTTCCTGCACGGCAATGTGTTCTTTTTTGGTATCTACGATAAAGATGCAGGACGGCTTGCCGTTCATGGTGCGGATTCCGCCCAGATTCTTCTCCAGCTTTTCCATCTCGTTGCGGAGTTTCGCGACTTCTTTCTTGGGCAGGACGTCAAAACGACCGTCCTTCTCCATCGCGTTCAATTCTTCCAGCCGGTTGATACGGCGACGGATCGTGGTGTAATTGGTGAGCGTGCCACCCAGCCACCGGTTGTTGATGTAGTACATGCCGCAACGCTCTGCTTCTTCACGGATCGAATCCTGTGCCTGCTTTTTGGTGCCGACAAACAGAATCGTTCCGCCGTTCATCGCAATCTGACGAACAAAGTTGTACGCTTCTTCGACTTTGCGGACGGTCTTCTGGAGATCGATGATGTAAATGCCGTTGCGCTCCGTGTAGATGTACTCCGCCATTTTCGGATTCCACCGGCGCGTCTGGTGTCCAAAATGAACACCCGCTTCGAGAAGCTGTTTCATACTGATGACTGCCATGATTTTCCTCCTGTTTTTCATCCCGTTGATCCGGTGGATCCGGCACACCCTACAGGGCACAGAAGCCGGCCAGTGCAACGGTGTTTCATTGAGCCTAAAAAAGAATAGCATGGTTCCCCATGCATTGCAAGCGTCGTTCCCGCTCCAGAACGCGCACCCTCGTGCCGTTACGGCTTTGGCACAACCAACCTCAACGCGGAGGGAACGCACTCGATTGTGATGGGCAGCGCACCGCCCCGTTCCCCATCCAGATCCAGCTGGACGGACTCTTCAATATTTGCCTGAATCTCAACTCTGGATGTCTGAAAATATGTCACGATCGGATTGCGGTCGTGTTCTCCCAGCATCAGCTGCACCACCAGCGGCATAAAGTCACCAAAGGCTGGTTTGTGGACGATCATCACATCGAGCAGGCCGTCTCCCGTTGATGCCTTGGGTGCGAGTTTCCGGAATCCACCGACACTGGTCGTATTGGATACCGTAAATAACAGAGAATCGCGACAGACGTCCACTCCCTCGGCTTTGACGTGAAACGGAATGCTCCGGTAAATCTGGGAAGGCAGGTTAACCGCCCCCTCGATATAATATGCCATGCGGCCCAGAACGGTTTTCGACTCCGACGGAACTTTATATGCCACATCTGTCAACATCCCGCCCGCGGCAACGTTGAGGAAGTACTGGTCTCCCGCTTTCCCGACGTCGATCGGAACGGTGCGAAAATCCTTGATCATCGAGCAATAGGGCGCGACATCCCGCGGGAGTTTCATTGCGTAAGCGAAATCGTTGACCGTTCCGGCGGGCAGTATGGAAAGCGGAATCTGTGCGCCGGAATGGATAAGACCGTTTACAACCTCATTGACCGTTCCGTCCCCGCCAACAGCCAGAACGAAATCCACTTCGCCCGGGCGAAGGCGGGAAGCCGCCTCATATGCGTCGCCCGCACCGTGGGTATACACGGTAGCGACTTCGCGCAACACCTTCTCACGGCTCAGTTTTTCGATGATCCGCGCGACGTTGCGCTGAAAAAACTGCCTGCCCGCGGAGGGATTGATGATGATCCTGGCATTCACACGCAATCTCTCATTCTGCCACAGCTGCAGCCAAACCGGCCAGGGCCCGGGCGTAGATTCTCACACAGGTTTCCAGACGCTCCAAAGTCATGTACTCGTCCGCTTTGTGTGCCATCTCGGGTTCGCCTTCCACACCTGGACCGTACGCGACAATATTCGGCATGCTGCGTGCATAGGTACCTCCGCCGATCGACAAAGGCTTTTCCGTTCTGCCGGTCACTTCCCGATAGATGCGGGTCAGTGTTGCGACCGTCGGGGAAGCGGGATCCAGGTGGAGCGGCTGCTGCGAAGATTGAACAGCGACCGAGATCCCGTAGGGAGCCGCAACGGCACGCATTTTCGCCAGAAGATCCTCGCGATCTGCTGTGACGGGGTAACGGATGTCTGCCACCAGTTCTGTTCTGTCTTCGTCCATTTCGACGACACCCGCATTAAAGGTCAGTGCGCCGGATGGTTCGTCTGTACAGGCAATTCCGAGGGAATGTCCGTCTGTTTCACGGCCGATCCTGCGGTTGAAAAAATCCACAAAGGGATGACTCAGCTCCTGGGAAGCCAGCCACTTCGCGACCGCATCCATTGCCGGGGCAATAGCGTTGGCGCCTTGATCCGGTGTGCTGCCATGTGCGGGCACCCCTGCAAAAACCTGTGAAAGTGCAGTCTCGGTTCCCATTGTAACGTTTACTGAGCATCGGGAGGGAACCACGTTCGCGCGATCACCGCCACAAACCTGTAAGGCGACCGGCCCGCCGGGACAGTGCAGCACAACCGGTTCCTCCATACGGAAAACCAGATGCAGGATCCCCTTCTCCGCATAGATGGCCGGAAATGAAGCATCCGGAGTAAAGCCGGCGGCCGGCAACTCTTCCGTTCGGGTGTACCGGGCCATGCAGGAAGATCCCGATTCCTCGTCCAGTCCGACAATCAGACGGATCCTGGCGGGAGGTTCGTACCCGGCGTCTCTCAATGCTTTCATTGCAAACAGACAGGCGATGACCGGGCCTTTGTCGTCAATGGCGCCGCGTGCGACTATCCGGTCTTCAGTTACCACAGGTATAAACGGATCGCCGGTCCAGCCGTCTCCCGGTGGAACCACATCCAGATGCCCCAGGGCAGCCACCATTTTTTTACCCTTGCCAAATTCGACGAAACCGGCCATGTTGTCAATGGAACGGGTAGTAAATCCCATCTGTCCGCCCAGCCGGAGCAGTTCGTCCAGCGCCCGTTTGGTTTCGGCGCCAAAAGGAGCATCCGGCAACGGATCTCCCTTGGAACTGGGAATGGACAACAGTCCGGTCAGTGCTTTCACGATATTCTCAAAATCGTTACGGATCGATTGGTCCACGCGCTCAAACATATCGGTCTTCCTTTCCCCGCGTCTCACTTTTTTGTCTTCAGGAACCGGAAGGGGTCTTTCCCGCTGTTTTCATACATAAGATAGGGTGGATACGAAGGGAGATCATCCCCGGCTTTCCGGCGGCAATCTTCGTGAATATAACAAGCCAGGTCATACAAAGAACCAAAAGCATCTGCGGGCTGCCGGCACACTGCGCACAGGTTTTGCACAACCAGACCTCGTTCTTTGGCTTCTTCGATGAGAATGTTGAGGAACAAGTCGATACTGTCCGCTGAGACCGACAGTAAACGGCGGCGAATGCGGATTGACAGAAATCCGTCGGTCACAGTTCGACGCAGTACCTTGAGTCCGGAATACCCGTCGATGAGTTTGGCGATCGATTCCCATGCGGTATCCCCGGTACTCAAACCGGGAACCGAGAGAACAATTTCCACAAATCCTTCACCGTCGATCAAGGAGACGGGACATCCGTTCCAATCCCCCCGGTACAGATAGGACTCTTCCTTTTTCCACCCTTTACGTGCGGCAAGGCGTGCCAGACTGGATGTGAACATGTGCAGTTCCTCCCACGGTATCCGGTATCGGCGGCCGGCTGGATCGGTTGTGTCCTCGATTATATCCAAAAATCAGGTTCTTCGCACAATAGACCGGAACACGGCCGCCCTTTCGGACGGCCGTGCTGTTGTCAGTGAATCCAAAAATCTTCTACCCCCGGTCTGTGCAGCAGGCCAGGCGGCGAATCAGGCTTCTTCCTTGCCGGTGTCCGGGTTGTCACCGGCAGCGTCTTCGACTGCAGTGTCATCCGCGGCGACTCCATCCTCCATCGACTGCGGTTCCGGTTCGGATTTGTCGATCACGGTTACGCCGTCTATGTACTCGGTCATTTCGGCTTCCGGGAGATAGGCTGCAGGTTCGGTATATACGGGATCGATCGGCTCAACCGCTTTGATGCTGATGCTGATCCGGCGATCCGCGTTGCTGACCTCCAGCACACGGGCGTCGACCTCCATACCTTCCGTCAGGACATCGTTGGGCTTGGCCAGCCGGACATTGGAGATCTGAGAAATGTGGCAGAGCGCGTCGACACCTTCCGCAATCTCAACAAACGCCCCGAACGGGAACATCCGAACCACAGTGCCGTGAACGGTCGAACCGACGGGGAACCGTTCTTCAATATCGTGATAGGGATCTTCCTCAACCTTTTTGTAGCCGAGCGAAATTCGTTTGCGCTCCGGATCAAAATCCTTCACGTGCACTTCAATCTGGTCTCCCACCGACACCACCTGAGATGGATGGCGGATCCGGTTCCAGGAAAGCTCGGACACGTGCACCAGGCCATCGACTCCGCCGATATCGACAAAGGCACCGAAATCGGTCAGACTCCGGACAACACCTTGATAGACATTGCCGACCTCAATGGTGTTCCAGACCTCTTCCGCACGAGCACGCCGCTCAGCGTTGAGAAGCACACGTCTTGAACCGGACACGCGCAACCGGCGTTTGTCCGGATCGTATTGCGTGACGACGATGTCCAGCGTCTGCCCGCGGTATGCCTCGAGATCCTCGACCGGGAACATTTCGAGCTGGGTACGGTGGACGTAGATGTCCACACCGCCGTAGGAGGCGATGATGCCATCCTTGACCACATTGACCACTTTTACAGAGATCGGGGTCTTGTTGGCGAACGCCTCTTCGATCAGCGCTTTGTATTTGCCGA
>CAZBKR010000091.1:0-7787 GCA_964492455.1 uncultured Oscillospiraceae bacterium | reverse complement strand
GGACATCTGGGATATCCGGTCGTCCGGATGAACCATCTGGGCGATTACGGCACCCAATTCGGCAAACTCATCTCGGCATATCTCCGATGGGGAGACGAGGAAGCGCTGGAGAAAGATCCGATCGCGGAATTGTTCCGCATCTACGTCAAGTTTCATAAAGAAGCGGAGAAAGATCCCGCACTCGAAGAGGAAGGGCGCATGCATTTCCGCCGTCTTGAAGAGGGAGCGATCCGGGAGAGGGAAATCTGGCAGCGATTCCGGGATCTAAGTCTCCGCGAGTTTGAGCGGGTATATCAGCGTCTGGGGGTCTCGTTCGATAACTATAACGGCGAGAGCTTTTACAGCGACCAGATTCCCGCTGTGGTGAAAATGCTGGAAGAAAAGGGTCTGCTCGAGGAGAGCCAGGGGGCCAAGGTGGTCCGGCTGGACGAGTACAACCTGCCCCCCTGTATCGTGCTCAAGTCCGACGGTACAACCATCTACGCTTCCCGGGACATCGCTGCGGTGCTGTACCGGATGCGGGAATACGGGTTCTATAAAAACATCTATGTAGTCGGTACCCCGCAGGCGCTCCATTTCCGGCAGGTGTTTGCCGTGCTGGAAAAAGCGGGTGTCCCCTGTGCGCAGGACTGCGTACACGTCGGGTTCGGTCTGCTGAAATTTGCGGACGGGAAGTTTTCGACCCGTGAAGGAAATGTGGTTCTGCTTGAAGATCTGCTTGGACAGGCTGTCACAAAAACCTACGAGATTATCGAGAAAAACATGGAGACACGCGGGCAGGATATGTCCGGTGAAGCGATGCGGGCCATCGCGGAACAGGTCGGGATCGGCGCTGTCATTTATACCTACCTGAAAAACGGACGGGAGCGGGACATTGTCTTTTCCTGGGACGACATGCTCGATTTCGAGGGAGACACCGCACCCTATGTGATGTATACCTACGCCCGGATCCGGAGCATCCTTCGCAAAGCAGCGGATTCCGGCCAGGCCGGGTCCGCGACCGACGAGGCGTTGCTGCGGCTCGATCTGCCCGAAGAGTTCGACATCGCGCGCCAGCTCGACGGATTTGCGGAAGCGATCCGCAAGGCTGCGGAAGATTATGAACCGTTCTACCTGACGCGTTACATCGGAATGCTGGCGCGCGTATTCAACAAATACTACAACAGCCATTCCATTCTGTCCGCGGGAGATCCGGAACTGGTGCGTGCGCGGCTCGCCTTGTGTGAAGCGGTCGCCTCTGCTTTGCGGATCGGAACCTGGCTGCTCGGGATCGAAGTCGCCGAGCGCATGTGATGTCACAGCGGGAGGGGTTCGTCGCTTGAAGCTGCCGGAACGCTTTGTATCGTCGCTCGCGCGACAATTCCATTTAAGCGGGATGGAGCAGGAGTGGCCGTTGTTTCTCGCGGCATTTGACGCGCCGCACCATGCCGGGATCCGGGGAAATCTGCTCAAGGGGATCGATCGCGACGGTTTACGGGATCTCCTTGCAAAAATGGGTATAACCGGTTCTTCAGAAGTGCCATGGAGCCGTGCAGGCTATATCCTGCCCGGCTCCCTTTCACCGGCATTGGCACCCGGACGCCACCCATACCACCATGCGGGCCTTTTTTATCTGCAGGAACCCAGTGCGATGCTCCCGGCTGAAGTCTTGGACGCCCGCCCCGGAGAGCGGGTGATGGATCTGTGCGCCGCACCCGGGGGGAAGTCCACCCGGTTGGCAGAGGCGATGGCCGGGCAAGGATTGCTGTTCTGCAATGAAATCCGCCCCGACCGGGCCCGCGTGCTGATCCGCAACCTGGAACTGCACGGCGTCTCCAACCCGATTGTGCTGGCCGATGACCCGGAACGGATCGCGGATCGACTTCCGATGTTTTTTGACCGGGTGCTGGTGGATGCCCCCTGTTCCGGTGAAGGAATGTTCCGGAGGGATCGACGCGCCGCGTCCGGATGGGAGCGCTTTGGTCCGCCGCGGTGTGCCCCGATGCAGGATGGCATCCTGCATGCGGCCGACCGGATGCTGCGACCGGGCGGGGTGCTGGTGTACTCCACCTGTACGTTCACACACGAAGAAGACGAAGGGACGGTTGCCCGTTTCCTGTCCGCCCACCCAAACTATTCGCTGCGACCGATTCCACTGCAGGAAGGGTTGTCGCCCGGAATATCGCTGCCAGACCAAGGCGGTCTGCCGCTGGAGCTGGCCGCTCGTACCGTGCGGATCTGGCCACACCGCACGAACGGTGAGGGTCACTTTTGTGCTCTGTTGCAGAAAGCATCTGATCCCGACGGGATACTTCCGCCCCCCCGATTGGAATCGCCGGGAACGACGGAAGAATGGCCGGGGCTCCACGATGGAGAGATGCGGTTATCGGTTTCCGCCCGACAGCGGTTTTGCTCGCCGGGCAGCTGGACAACCGCCCAGGAAGCGGTGGGGGAGGGTGCCAACCACCGCGAGGCGCATTGGCATTGGCTGCCCGCCCCGCCGCCTGATACGACAGGGCTGCGGGTCCTCAAACCGGGCTTGTTCCTGGGAACGCAACACAACAGGGCTGCAGCCTCGCGATTTGAGCCGTCGCATTCCATTTTGCTATCCATGCAGCACGCAGATCTGGACATCCGCCTCGATCTTGCGCTGGAGGACGATCAGGTGTTGCGGTATCTGCGCGGGGAAACCATAACTCTCACTGCCGCGGATGACTTGCCCCCTGGACGTATCGCGGTGTTTCTGGACGGTCATCCGCTCGGATGGGCGCGACACGAGACCGGAAACATGCTTAAGAACGGATATCCCAAAGCGTGGAGGAGATTGACATGACCAAACAGGCAGCGGGAGACACCCGTCAACAGCCTTTTACACTGGCGACGGCAAACCAGGACAAAGTACGCGAATTCAAAGAGATTTTGTCCGGCTTTCCCTTCCGGATTCTGACGATGCGGGAGGCCGGTTTTGAGGGTGAAATCGAGGAAAACGGCTCGACGTTCGTAGAAAACGCCCTGATCAAGGCGCGGGCTGTGCACGCGAAAACCGGAGGATATGTCTGTGCGGACGACTCCGGCCTTGCCATCGATGCGCTCGACGGTGCGCCGGGTATCTACAGCGCCCGGTTTGCGGGCGAACAGGCCGGATATCCGGAAAAGATCGCACGTCTTTGGGAAATGCTCAAAGATGTGGACCCGCTGCGCTGGGACGCATCCTTTCACTGCGCCATCGCAGTCTGCCGGCCGGACGGGACTAGCTTTACCGCACACGGGGAATGCCGGGGCCGCATCCTGCCTGAAATGCGCGGGAAGAACGGATTCGGGTATGACCCCATCTTTTATGTTCCAGCCTTCGGTCAGACCACGGCAGAGATGGATCCCGCTCAAAAACACGCGATCAGTCACAGAGGGCTGGCACTCCGTCAGATGGTGGAGATTCTGGGGCGGGAATATGGCCTCTCCGTTTGACCGGATCGGCCCGTACGGGAATGGGGAACCCCCCGTGCGACTTTTTGTCGTCTCTGATACACATGGCGACCAGAGTTGCCTTTCTGCCGGACGCACCCGTGCGCAGGACCATCCTATCCACGCGGTGGTACACCTTGGCGACATGGGGGCCGATGGATGGCCCGATCCCGTGCCAGGTCTCGGCCCGTTGGTAGCGGTCGCGGGCAATACCGATCCTGCGGGACGACGTCTTCCGGCAGTAAAAGTCTTCGAGGCCGGCGGCCTGCGTTTCGTCTGTGTGCACGGTCATCTTCAGCACGTGAAGAGCTCTTTGTCACAGCTGCCTGTACTGGCTGCCCGCTGTCAGGCAGACGTTGTGCTCTACGGTCATACCCATCGATACCGATGGGATTGGATGCAGACCCCGGACGGACGGGCGGTTCTGCTTATCAATCCCGGTTCCGCCTTTGGATTTGGACTGGGTGCCTCCGTGGGCGTTTTATTATTGAATGTACAAGGTCGAACACTCACGGGAATCAGAATCACAGGCCAAACGGAAGCCGCGCTGGAAATCGGTTCCTTCTCGGATTGACCGGCAGGGACCCCCCGTGCTATATTCTTTGCTACGGACTTTTGTCCTTGATGGATGTACATTTTCGAACGTATGCAAGGTAGGGATGTATGGACAGTGATTATTTGTTGATCAAATCGGACGTGCTCCCTGAGGTCTTTCTCAAGGTAATGCAGGTCAAGCGGCTATTGAGTTCCGGCAAAGCCGATTCTGTCAATGAGGCGGTTCGAAAAGTCGGCCTGAGCCGCAGTGCCTATTACAAATACAAAGACGCGGTCCTGCCGTTCTACGAAAGCAATCAGAACCGTGTGGTGACCCTTGTCTTTGCGGTGGAAAACTTTCCGGGTATTCTTTCCGGGATCATCAACCGAATTGCCGAGGCACAGGGAAACATCCTCACCATCAATCAGAATTTTCCGCTCAACGGGCTCGCGGACGTCTCTATAACCATGGAGACCGACCGCATGAAGATCGAATTGCAAATCCTCATGGACGAACTCTCAGGCATTGCCGGGGTCCGGACCTGCAGGATCATGGCAAGGGAATAGGAAAGGAACCGGGGACTCCGGACAGGTACAATCATGAGGGTAGCAGGCGTAGCGATTCTGGGATACGGCGTGGTGGGCGCCGGAACGGCCAGACTGTTGACAAAAGGAAGCGAAGGCATGGCAAGCAGAACGGGCGTTTTGCCCGAGCTCCTGCATATCGTGGATATCCGCACGTTTCCCGAGGATCCATTGAAGACGTTGATTACCTCGGATTTCGAAGCGGTACTTTCGGACGTGCGTGTACGCGTGGTGGTCGAGACCATCGGCGGTACGGGTGCGGCATTCGCTTTTACCAGACAGGCGCTTGCATCCGGCCGCCACGTCGTGACGTCCAACAAAGAGCTGGTGGCGGAGCATGGTCCCGAATTGCTGGCACTTGCGGCATCTCATGGTGTCCGATATCTGTTTGAAGCCAGTGTCGGTGGCGGAATCCCGATCATTCACCCGATGCGTCATTGTTTGGCGGCTAACGAAATCCATACGGTCGCCGGTATTCTGAACGGTACGACCAACTATATCCTGACGCAGATGGAACAGGAAGGCATGTCCTTTTCCGCTGCCTTGTCCGAAGCGCAGGCCCACGGATTTGCGGAGCAGCGGCCGGAAGCGGATATCGAGGGGCTGGACGCCTGCAGAAAACTGGCGATCCTCTCGAGTCTTGCGTTCGGGACCGCCATACCATGGAGAGAGATCCATACAGAAGGCATCGCCGGTATTGATGCCGCTGGAATCGCCACCGCTGCCAAGGCCGGTGCGCTGGTCAAATTGTTCGCATGTGCGTCCCGCATGGCGGATGGTCGGGTCGCGGCTTCCGTTCAGCCGGTCGCGCTGTCCCGCTCGCATCCTGTCTGTTGTGCTTCGGGCGTTTTCAATGCCATCGCGATCGAAGGGGATGCGGTCGGGACAACCATGTTTTACGGCCCGGGTGCCGGTGCTTTACCAACGGCCAGCGCAGTCGTATCCGACATACTGGAATGCCTGGGAGGGGAAGACACCCTGCCGCGCATGGTTTGGCCCCCGATGCCTGCCGGCCACTTGATTCCTTATAACGCGCAGCCGGTCCTGGTACTGGGTCCGCGTACTTCTGGACCGGACAAAGGATTGGATGACGTGCTTGCGGCGGCCGGTTATCAAGGCCGTCCATGCGGTGCTGAAGAAGAGGTGCTCGTGTACGGCGAGGATAAGGTTCTTACGGAAGGCTTTCTGACAGAATCTACCGCGGCATTCGGCGGCCTTCCGTCCGGATGGATCCGGTACATCCCCGGGTAACAGCCTCTCCGAAAAACGGACGTACGAAAGATCCCTTGCCACATCGTCCGGATTATGACCGATCATACAAAAAGCCCCGCACGCCGATCCGTGCGGGGCTCATGTCTGCGCGGGAATCCTTTAGATGTCAAGCTGGTTGCGGGTGTACTCCTGGTACAGTTCTTCGAGCCGCCGCATATGGTCCGCGATTTCCAGCTGGAGGTCGGATACCGTATGCAGTTCCTTCCGGGCGATTGCCTGACGGATTTTTGTAAACATACTGCTGGCCGGCGGCCGATCTTTGGCCAGCAGGGTGCGGATCGCATTCAGCGTGTCCCAGGCCTCTTCGTCACAATCATAACTTGACTCATATCGACGACAGGCACGTACCCGTTCGAGATTGTCCTCCAGCAGCCGGTCGTGGAGTTCCCGGATCCAAAGATTCAACATGGCGCGTGTGTAGGAGAGGATGATGCTTTCCGAAAACACCTCTCCACGATACAGAATGTCCAGCCCTTCCTCCCGTTCCAGCAGCCGTCGTATGCTCTGATATACCGTTGCGGGCGGCTTGCCGAAGAGGCGGTCCCGCTCCTCGGCGTCGTAATGTTCAAATACGTCCAGTTCAGACCGGTAGACCCGGTCCGGCTGGAGATAGGAAGCAGGCTCTCCTTCCTTTTTACAGAATTCTGATTGCAGGGAGCGGGCGTCCCTGCCGCTGGTGATCGCATAACGGATGCCATCCAGCATAAAGGGGTAGATGGCTGCCAGACATATATAGACGTTGGTGTGCGGGTTGGGTGACCGCACTTCAAACCGCGTTGACATCGGAGACTCCGGGCTGCGGATCAATCCGAGCAATACCGTACGGTTGCGTGAAGGAGATTCCAGATCCGTTCCGATCGACGCGACCGCGTGGGTCGGTGCTTCATATCCCGGTTGGAGACGGTTGAACGCATCGTTGGAGATCGTGATAAACGGGCTGATGGAATCATAATGCTTCATGAATCCCATCAGCGCGCCCCAGCCGATCTCACTCAGATAGTCGCGGTTGTAGTCATCCGGTGAGAACAGATTGACTTTGCGGCCGTTTCGCAGGCGCGCAATCGCGTTGATGTGGATGTGTTCGCCGCTGCCCGCGACTCCTTCCACCGGTTTGGCCATGAAAGTGGCTTCCAATCCGTGCATGCGGAAGACTTCCTTGATAAAAATACGTGCAAACAGCTCGTTGTCTCCCGCTTGCAACGCGGAACTGAACCGCCAGTCGATTTCCAGCTGTTCCATAATATGACCGAGATCCCCGGTACCGGTGATCTGCGCTTTAACCCCGCCGACCTCCTTGTGCCCCATTTCGGGTTTCAGCCCGTACCGCTCGAGCAATTCGATCGATTGTTCAAGCGCGGTGCGTACTACACCTTTTGTACGTTTCCAATATTGCTCCTGCAATCCTTGAGAGACCGAGAGTTTTTCCTTGCTGATTTTTTCTTCCGGCGTGCGGACCCAAAACTCCAGTTCAGTGGCCGCGGTCAATGTGACATCCAGTACATCGTCCGGGTCAAAACCCATCCGGGCACACAGTTCGGGATGCGCGCCAAGCAGGGTCCGGATCTCGTCATCGAACGAGGCGACCGCCCGCTTGAGCAGGGACCGGGAACAAACCAATGCGCCGTCGTGCTTGAGAAAAGAGGGGATACGCAGCGTTCCTACCGGTAATCCGCTGCCGGAATCGAGGTGTTCATAATTGTAGTCGACAAACCAGGTGACATCCGGGTCCGCGACCAGATCGACTTTCCCGTTGTGCAGTGTCGCGATGCCCGGAAGGACAACCGATGACCCGTCGGTTTGAACACCGCCGCTCATGTATCCCTCGATGTCATCCAGAAACAGGCCGACCGGAATCTTTTCATCCGTGTCATTGCCTGCCAGGTCGATTCCCGCAAGGGATACAAACCGGATTTCGGGTCGTGCCGCCAGTGTCTCGCGCAACCGGTCCGGCGCGT
>CAZBKR010000090.1:0-7815 GCA_964492455.1 uncultured Oscillospiraceae bacterium | reverse complement strand
GTATTTTTGCAGACCAAACTGGAATTGCGCTTCCGGGTTTTCGCCGGGATCCTGATTTGTATCCGTCAGGTATACCGGGAACGCCCCCGGATCCAGATCGCTGCGGTGCCGGATATAATACCTCTGAATCAACCTGGGTGCGGCCTTAAGTCCGATCCGCCCTGCCAGCAACGCCAGCAGCGCGCCCACAAAGACCAGGAGCAAAACGTAAATGAGTGTTCGTTCCACCCGCATACTGCCGACATAGGCGGCGACGCACACCGCGACTGTGAGGAGAAGCATCCCCGCGAGCAGAAGCCGTGCGTTCCGGCGCACAACCTCCGGGCGCCGATGGACGTTGTGAATGTCCAGCATCCGGGTAAACGGGAGCGTAAAGGTCAGAATCCGTACCGCAATCAATGCCGTCAAAGCCCCCACACCGAATCCGGCGGTCAGCAGCAAATAGACCACATATTCGTTCATCTGGTTGCCTCTCCTCTTCGTTGATTGCCTTAGCTGTTCTTGGGCGGAAATCCGCGCTCCATTTCCTGGATTTCACCCAGACTGCGCGCCCAGGTGAGTCCTCGCGCGACCGGCAGCACTTCGCCGTCGCGCGGGAAGGTGCCGGTGGCGCGGCTGTTGGCGATCCGATGTTCCTTGGCTTCACTCATCAGTTCCCGGATCCATTCCGGATCGGGGGCGTATCCCATGAGGGTCGCGGAGAGTTCGACCAGTATCGGATCACCTGTGCAGGATGCGATGTAGACCGCCAGCGCTTCCGGGTCGAGCTGCCGACGATTGCGGCGGATGTAGCGACGGAGCGTCCTGGGCGTCACAGTGCGGCCGGGATTTTTCCAGAACATCGCATACACCGCACCGAGAAACATCGTGAGAACAGGCTCCTCCCTCCTCGCCAGCAGCATCAGCGCGGCAATCGCGCCCCCGAGCAGCAGGAGCAGAACCAACGATACCGCCAGGGTGATCCCAAAAGCACGGCCCGGCCGGAGGTGAATCCCGCGCCGTCCAAGCCGCCGGGTAAAAGGCAGATCGAACAGCAGAAGCGAAGATCCCAGCCGAACGACAAAGTAGCCGAACGGGATGGCTGCCACAAGCACAATATAGTAGATTGTTACTCCCATCAGGATCCCCTCCTGTCAAAGCATGTACAGATAAACAACCTTATTTATATAGTATAATCTCCGCCAGAATTAAAAAGTAACTGTCTTCCACAATAATCCGGCGTTGACGGGGTAGAGCCTTGAACGATATAATCGGTTTGTTTACTTTCACTAAACCCTGAGTTTAATATCATGTTACTCGCGGGATTGCCAAATCATCTGCGGAACGAATCCGGAGAGGAGGGGCCGGGATTGAACATCGGAGAAAAGATCAAAAGCCTCCGGCAGCAGAACCAGCTTACGCAGGAAGAACTTGCCGACCGCTGTGAGTTGTCCAAAGGGTTCATATCCCTGCTCGAACGCGACATGACCTCTCCCTCAATCGCCACGCTGACCGATATTCTGAGTTGTCTGGGCACCGATCTGAAGGGATTTTTCAGCGATCTGGGCGCAGAGAACGACAGGCCGGTGGTGTTCCGCGCGGAAGACCACATGGTCAAGAGTGACGTCGAGGCCGCAAGCGAAATCGTCTGGCTGGTTCCGACCGCCCAGAAGAACGAAATGGAGCCGATTCTCGTCACGCTCGATCCCGGTGGCGCAACCTTTCCCGACCGCCCGCATGAAGGCGAGGAGATCGGTTATGTGCTGCAAGGCACGATTCTCATCGAAATCGGAAACCATCGCTGGCGCGCGGGGCGGGGCGACAGCTTCCTGATCCTCCCGGACGCCCCTCACCGGATCTCCAATCCGGGCAAACGGCCGGCCCGGTTTCTCTGGGTATCCTCGCCGCCAAGTTTTTAGGAGGATGCCCCATCTGTACTCACACAGGAGGAGAACGCCATGACCTCACTCATCCAGCGCATTGCAGCCCTTCGGCCCGCCGACGCGAACGGTGTGTCCCCGTCGGCCCGGAACGGGTCCGCATCCCCTCGTCAGCTGCTGGAGGATAAAACCGGATCCTCCCACTTGATCGAAGTCGTGGGAATGAACAAGTCATTTGGCGATGTGCGGGTACTGAGCGATATCACGTTTTACGTCCGGAACAACGAATTCCTCACCCTGCTGGGTCCCTCCGGATGCGGCAAATCCACCACATTGCGGATTCTCGCCGGGTTCGAACAGCCGAACGACGGTCAGGTGCTGTTCGAAGGGTACGATCTGACGACCATCCCCCCTTACCAGCGAAAACTCAATACCGTATTCCAGCGGTATGCGTTGTTTCCCCATCTGAGTGTGTTTGAAAACGTCGCGTTCGGGCTGCGCGTCAAAAACGTACCCAGACAGGAGATCGCGGGCCGGGTCGAACAGGCGTTGCGCACAGTCGACCTCCAGGGGTACGGAAAGCGATGGGTGGATCAGCTGTCCGGTGGTCAGATGCAGCGGGTCGCGATCGCCAGAGCCATTGTAAACAAGCCCATGGTCCTCCTGCTGGACGAACCGCTGGGCGCGCTCGACCTGAAAATGCGCAAAGAGATGCAGGTTGAACTGAAAGAAATGCAGCGCAGTCTGGGCATCACGTTCATCTATGTGACCCACGACCAGGAAGAAGCGCTCACGATGTCCGATACCATCATCGTGATGAAAGAAGGGGTGATCCAGCAGATCGGCCGCCCGATCGACATCTACAACGAGCCCCGCAACGCTTTTGTCGCCGGGTTCATCGGGGAGAGCAACATCATCTCCGGCCAGATGGCGCGCGATTTTGAAGTGGTGTTCGCGGATCGTACGTTCCGCTGCGTAGACAAACGGTTCCCGGACGAGGCGGTCGACGTGGTCATCCGCCCCGAGGACATCGACATCGGCGAGCCGGGCGAGAACCGTGTGAACGGAGATGTCACTTCGGTGGTGTTCAAAGGTGTCCATTATGAAATGCTGGTCGAGTCGGAGGGATTCCAGTGGATGGTCCACAGTACCGACCACGCACCCGAAGGCTCGCGTGTCGGATTGTCGTTCGGCCCTGACGACATCCACATCATGGCAAAATCCGATTTTTCCCCCGACCGTGCGCAGCCGGGAGAAGACATCCCCGGCCTGGAAGCGGGCGCGGCGGGCGGTCTTGAGGAAGACTCGTCGGGAGGTGCCTGGACATGAGATTGAAGCGTCTGGCCTATCCCTATCTCCTCTGGATGGTTCTGTTCACGATCCTTCCGCTCTTGCTGATCGCCTATTATGCGTTCACCACATACGATGCGGATGGCAACCTCGTGCTCACCTTTGTGGGATTCACGAACATCGTGACCGGAGACCGGGTCGAAATGGGTGCGTTCGGGCTTCGTTCCCTGCTTGGCATTCACCTGTCGGTTCCGATCTATGTCAACACATTTCTCCTTTCGCTCGAGATGGCACTGGTCTGCACTCTCATCTGCCTGGCAGCCGGGTACCCGGTGTCCTACGTGCTCGCCAACCGCGCGCGTCGGCTCCGCGGCCGGAGCGATCTGCTGCTGTTTCTGTTCGTGATGCCGATGTGGATGAACGCGCTGCTTCGTACGTACGCCTGGCTGGCGCTGCTCGAACCCAAAGGAATCGTCAATTCCCTGCTCGGGATGATCGGGATCGCAGAGCAGCAGTTTTTGTACAACCGTTTCGCCATCGGGCTGGGTATGGTCTACAACTATCTCCCCTATATGGTGCTGCCCATCTACTCGGTACTGGTCAAGATCGATCCGAATGTCGTTGAAGCCGCTGAAGACCTCGGTGCCAACCGGGCGGAGACCTTTACACGGGTCATCTTTCCGCTCAGCACCCCCGGCATCCTCTCAGGCATCAATATGGTGTTTATGCCCGCGATGACCACCTTCCTGATCCCCAATCTGCTGGGTGGGGGGCGGTATCTCCTCATCGGCAACGTGATCGAACGGCAGTACATGGTCGCGCGCGACTGGACCACCGCGTCCGCGCTGTCAATCGTGCTGCTCGCGCTGGTGCTGCTCGGCATGCGCGTACTGACGCGCAATGAGGCCGCCAGCGGGGAAGGGGGGAGCATCCTGCTATGATCCGGCTATTGAAAAAGTTCCTCCGAAACAGCTATATGGCGCTTGTCTTCCTGTTCCTTTACGCGCCGGTTGCGGTTCTGATCGTGTTTTCATTCAACAAGTCGAAATCCCGCGCGGTCTGGGGCGGGTTCACACTCGACTGGTACCGGCAGCTGCTGCAGAACGACTCGATTCTCGAAGCGCTTCGGACCACCCTCGCGCTCGCCGCTCTGTCAGCGATCATCGCGACCGCGGTCGCGGTGGTTACCTGTCTGGGACTCACCGGATTCCGTCGCCGCGCACGGGCTGCGATCATGAACGTAACGTACATCCCCAATGTTTCCCCCGATCTGGTCACGGGCATCTCCCTGATGCTGCTGTTCTCCTTTGTCGGGATCGTGAGCGGGTTTCCAACCCTGCTGCTGGCCCATATCGCCTTTAATATCCCCTATGCGATCCTTTCGATCTCCCCGAAAGTCCGGCAACTGGACCGCAATGTGTTTGAGGCGGCTCTCGATCTCGGATGCCGGCCCGCCAGGGCGCTGGTCAAGGTCGTGCTGCCCGAGATCATGCCGGGCATCGTGACCTCGCTGATCCTGACCTTCACGCTCTCGATCGACGACTTCACCATCAGCTACTTTACCGCGGGTTCCAGCGCGTCGACGCTGGCGATCACGATTTACAACATGGCACGCAAAGGGGTCAGTCCCCAGATCAACGCGCTTTCTTCGATCCTGTTTCTGGTCGTTCTGCTCCTTTTGGTGGTCGTCAACATCCGTTCTTCCCGAGACAACAACCGGAAAATCAAAAAGAATACAGAGGAGGTCCTGACACGATGAAAAGAAAACTGCTCTCCCTGCTGCTGGCTGTCCTGCTGATAACGACGGCGGCTGCCGTCGCCGGATGCGGATCGGACGGACGCGAAACTGTGCTGCTGTACACCTGGGGTGAATACCTCGATGAAGCAACGGTCAAGCCCGCCTTCGAAGAGGCCTACCCGCAGTACGAGCTCAAGGTCAAAACGTTTGAAGACAACGAAAAGATGTACCCGATGCTCGCAAACAACGCCTACGACGTCATCGTGCCGTCCGACTACATGGTGCTGCGCCTGATCCGCGAGGACAGGCTGATTCCTCTGGATTTTTCCAAAATCCCCAACGCGGCCAACAACGATCCGCTGCTGGAGGAAATCGTGTTTGATCCGGATCCGGCCATGGACGGCAAGCTGTTTGACTATGCGGTTCCTTACATGTACTGCACGGTCGGCCTGATGTACAACGCGGACGAGGTCCCCGCACCCGCGTCTGATAAGCCCGCGGATGTCTGGGCCCCCCTGTTCGACACACAGTATGAGAATCAGATAGGGATGTATGACAGCATGCGGGAGTCCATCGGTGCCGCGCTCAACTATCTCGGTTGCAGCCTGAACACACTCGATCCCGGCGAACTCCAGAAGGCCGAAGACCTGCTGCTTGCGCAACGCACAAACGTACGTCCGCTGGTCGGCATCGACGACCTCAAAGACAAGTTCGTCCAGGGCGAGCTGCTCGCAGGGATCGCCTGGTCAGGCGATCACGTGGTCTGCCAGGACCGCCTGGAAGAAGGCGGACAGGACCCCGAGATGCTGCAGTATGCGCTGCCGGAAGGGTCCAATATCTCCATCGACATGATGTGCATCCCTAAAAACGCGAAGAACGTGGAGGGCGCACTCGCGCTGATCGATTTCCTGTGCACTACGGACATCGCATTGGCCAACACCGAGTATGTCGGTTATTCGACCCCCAATATGGAAGCCCGCGCTCAGCTCGATCCGGCACTGCGGGACAATCCGGCTTACTATCCCGGTGAAGAGCTGATGAAGTCGCTGCAGCCGTATTTCTCCAGCGAAGAGATCGACAGCACCTACAACGCACTGTGGACCAAGTATCTCGCGGTGAACTGACAGGTCAAGCCATCCCGACGAAAAACGACCGCCCTGTCTATGACGGGACGGTCGTTTCCTTTATGTACACCGGAAGGGAGGTATTTCCGGATCAGATCCAGTCGGGAGCGGTTTCACCGGACGCGGTCCGCTCGACCGTGGGCGTATCCTCCGCCAGTACCACTGTAACCGTAAGTTCGGACTCGTCTTCAGTCCGGAAGATTTTCACCTCGACGGCATCACCGGCTTTGTGTCCTTCCTTAAGTCCATTGAGTTCCGCGACTGTCGTCACCTCGGTGCCGTCGAACGACACGATGATGTCTCCCTGCCGGATGCCTGCCGCATCAGCCGCGCCGCCGGGCTGCACGCTCCCGACATAGACACCGACCGGCCAGCCGTACCGCTCTGCGATCTGCGCCGGCACCCCTTCTCCGCTGATCCCGATGACCGGGCGTCCGGTCACATAACCGTTGTTGATCAGTTCTTCGATCACCGGCTTGGCATCGTTGATCGGGATCGCGAATCCCAATCCTTCGATGCCGCTGGCGGATTTTTTAGCCGAGTTGATACCGATGACTTCACCGTATGAGTTGACCAGCGCGCCGCCGGAGTTGCCGGCATTGATCGCGGCGTCGGTCTGGATCAGGTTCATGGTCACATTGTCGATTGTGATCTGGCGGTTGAGAGCACTGATCACGCCGACGGTCACGGTGCCCGCAAGTTCGCCGAGCGGATTGCCGATCGCCATTGCGAGTTCGCCGCGGACCAGGGTGTCGGAATCGCCGAACATCGCGAACGGCAGCTTTTCATCTGCTTCGATCTTGAGGACCGCCAGATCGGTCTGTTTGTCCGCGCCGACCAGTCTGGCTTCGTAACTGTTGCCGGCCTCGGTCACGATGGTGATGAGTTTGGCACCGTCAACGACATGCGCGTTGGTTACGATATAGCCGTCCTCTGTAAAGAGGATACCCGAACCCGCGCTTTGCGAGGTCGTCAAACGGCCAAAGAGCGAGGTCACGACTTCGGTTGTGATCGCCACCACCGCCGGCCCGACATCGGCTGCGATTTCGTAGGTTTTTCGTGCGGTCTTGCCGTTCCCGGAGGGCAGTGTGGCCAGCTCATCGATACTGAATTGCTCGCCGGGCTGCAGACCTCCAGTCGGCTCTCCCTGTACCTGACCCGGCGTGGTAGGTGCGGGATCGGATGCGTCCGGCCGCGAAAAATGCCAGACCAGCACACCGCTGACGGTGCTGAACACCAGCGCGGTGACGAGAATGGCGGCCAGGATCACCGATGCGTTTCTTTTTTTTGGTTTCGGTCTGTCCACTTCGATGTGGGACTGTATGGGGTTCAGGTTATCGATTTCGTGACGGTCCGTCATTTCAATCACTCCTTTTATTTCCGGTATGATGTTGCCTATGCCGGCAGATGTCTCCCGCTACATCCTTATTGTGCACCCCCATCATGAAAGCAGTCCTGCAGAATCATGGAGGATCGTGACCGGATTGTGAAGATAGTGTGGCTTTTTCCTCCCCGGTTCCTTGCGGATTCCCTCCTTCCCGCTGTATAAACAGGTAGGATGGAGGTAAGAAACACATGCAACCGGAACGATTCGCGCTCGCGCTTGCGGGTGGAGGTGCCAAAGGGATTTACCAGATCGGGGCGTGGGAAGCGCTGCGCGACCTGGGGGTTCCGTTGTGCGCGGCCGTCGGCGCCTCGATCGGCTCTCTCAATGCCGCGTTCGTCGCGCAGGGAGACTACGAGGCCGCGCTGGGGATGTGGCAGACCATCACGGTGGAGCAATGCCTCAACCTCCCGGACGATA
>CAZBKR010000089.1:0-7821 GCA_964492455.1 uncultured Oscillospiraceae bacterium | reverse complement strand
ACGCGAGCCTGGCCCGGCTGGGCACCGACCATGTGGACATCTATCACCTGCACGGAGTTTCGCCCGATGACTACACCTACTGCCGGCAGGAACTTGCCCCCGCGATGGCGAAATGGAAACGGGCAGGTAAAATCCGGTTGGCCGGCATCACGGAAGCCTTTGCGAACGACACGGGACACCGGATGCTGCAGCGGGCGGTCCGGGACGACTGCTGGGACGTGATGATGGTGGGTTTTAATTTTCTGAACCAGTCCGCCCGCGACCGGGTGCTCCAGGCCGCCATGGACAAAGGCATAGGGATCCTCGACATGTTCGCAGTGCGGCGCGCACTGATTACGCCGGAGCAACTGGCCGGCTATCTGGAGCGGCTGTACGCGTCCGGCCAGGCGGATCCGGCCAGGTTCGACAGGACCCGTCCGCTCGCCGGGCTGATCGAGCGTGGCGGATATGGGAGCCTGACGGAAGTCGCTTACCGCTTCTGTCTCGCGGAACCGGGAATCTCCTGTGTACTGGTCGGAACCGGCAATCCGGATCACCTCGCACAGAATCTCGCGGACATCGCCAAAGGTCCCCTCCCGGAACGGGACCGCGCTGTGCTGGCCGACCTGTTTGCGCTGGTGGACTCCGAGTCCGGGAACTGACCGGACCGCCAGATCCATAGTGTGGCAGCAGCTGCTGCATGGAGGTCACATCGTGCGATCCTCGGCTATAATGGAGAATCGACAAAACTATGTATGCGGAGTGAACCGATGCCGATGGAGCCAAATCAGAGACACGAACAATATATCGAATTGCGCGAGCGCTGGCCGGTGTTTCATTATCACGGCTGGACGCTTGCGGACACCGCCGCCGGAACCCGCGTAACATACCGGTTCGAGGTCCCCGGTCTCGCGGTATTCGAACCGACCCTGACCTTTCCCAATACGGCGTCCGGCCGCGCCCCTGTCAATTCGCTGGACAGTCCGCTTGGTCGCCGGATTCTTTTTTCGCTGGGTATGGTGGAACTGGTGAGCTATTGGAAAGCCACCTGTTCTCCGACGGTTCTCGTCCATGCCGGCTGGCTGGACACGGACGACATCGACTGGTGGAAGACCCTCTACCGGCTTGGGTTGGGTGAATTTTTCTACCGCAACGGGATTCCGCAGGATCCGGACGGATTCATGGATCTCCGGTGCGAGATACCTGACCAAGCGGCAGCGCGCGCGGATGCACTCGCCGCGGCATCGGCTTCCCCGATGCTCCCCGGCGGAAATCTCATCCCGGTTGGCGGGGGTAAAGATTCGGTGGTCACCCTCGAGTTGCTCGCGGACCGCCGGGCGGCCAACGTCCCCTTCCTGATCAATCCGACTCCAGCCGGGTTGGACACCGCAGCCGTAGCCGGGTACCTGTCGAAACAGACCCTCTTGGTGCGGCGCACGATCCACCCACGGCTGCTGGAACTCAACCGGATGGGGTTTCTCAACGGTCACACTCCGTTTTCCGCCATCGTAGCGTTTTCCGCCTACCTGACAGCCTACCGCTTTGGACTCGATCGGATTGTTCTGTCCAATGAGGCAAGCGCCAATGCCGGCAATCTCGAGGGGCTGGATGTCAACCACCAGTATTCCAAGTCCTACGCGTTTGAACAATCTTTCATGGAATACGCACATCGGAATTTTGGGGTCGGTATTCTCTACTTCAGCCTGCTTCGCCCCTTCAACGAGCTCCAGATCGCCCGGCGTTTTTCAGCCGCACCCGCCACCTACCGGCAGGCGTTCCGTTCCTGCAATGCAGGAAGCCGGGAGAACCGCTGGTGCGGACAATGCCCCAAATGTCTGTTCGTGCGCCTGATTCTGGCCCCATTTCTCCCGTCACAAGAGCTGGACCGGCTGATCGGTCCTCTGCTCGACGATCCCGCGCGGATCACAGACTTTGACGGGCTGACCGGACTCACCCCGATCAAACCGTTCGAATGTGTCGGAGAGGCGGAAGAAGTCCGGTGCGCGGTCGAGTGGACCATCCTGCACAACATTCTGGAAGGACATCCCCAGCCGTTGCTGCTGCGCCATTACGCGGAGCGGATGCGAGTGTTACGGGGGGCCAAACCGGTCGAGTCCGCTTTTCCGCCTTCCGATATCGAGGGCGTCATGGGGCAATTCAACACGGAACACGCCATTCCGGAGACCTTTATGGAACCGGTTCTGCGTATGAGGGAATATGTTGCAAGCAATATTGAATGAAGTAAGAGGCAAACGGATCCTCCTCCTGGGATTCGGACGCGAGGGTCTTTCGACCTGGCGATTGCTGCGGGAAGCCCTTCCGGATCTGCCTCTGGCGGTCGCGGACCGCAATCCTGTGGAACTGCCCCGGCCGGACGACCGCACCACAATCCACAGCGGTCCTGATTATCTCGGGCATCTGGGTGGGTATGACTGTCTGATCAAATCCCCTGGCATCTCTCTGCTGGGTGTCGACCTGCCGGCGGGGATGGAAGTCACCTGTCAGACCGATCTGTTCCTGCGCCACGCGACCTGCCTGACCATCGGGATCACCGGCACCAAGGGCAAGTCCACGACGACTTCGCTGATCCACCACATCCTGGATGTCGCCGGCCGGCATGCGCTTCTGATGGGCAACATCGGCGTGCCGGTGCTGGACCGGATCCGGGAGGTCCGCCCTGACTCACTGGCGGTGGTGGAGCTTTCCTCCCACCAGCTCGAGTACACCCATGCCTCGCCGGACATCGCGGTACTCACCAACCTGTATCCGGAGCATCTGGATCATTACGCGTCGTATGACCACTATGTTGCCGCCAAAATGAACATCCTCCAATACCAGCGCGCGGACGGACTCTGCGTCTACAACGCGGATCATGCCGAACTGCGTGGACTGGTGGAGGCACAGGCGCGCGGCCGGCGGCTCCCGGTCTCTCTTGCGGACGCGGATGCCGCCGGCTTCTCCGATCTGGCGGAACGCAACCCGCGGCTCGCGGGGCGTCACAATCTCTGCGACGCCCTGCTCGCAGCTGCGGTCTGCCGGGAGGTGGGCGCAGCGGAGCAAGCCATCCGTACAGGGTTGGATACATACAGGGGGATGCCCCACCGGATGGAGCCGATCGGCACCTATCGCGGCATCCGGTTCGTCGACAACGCGATCGCCACCGTACCGGTCGCAACTCTGCTGGCCATCGAAGCACTGGGCCGGGCCGATACACTCATCGTCGGAGGGATGGATCGCGGTCTTGATCTCGTTCCTTTTGCGGACGCGATCGCTGAGTCGGAAGTCCGTACGGTCGTCTGCATGCCCGACACAGGCGTGTCGATCCGGGACCGGCTCCGCGCAAAAGCCGCCCCCCAGCGGGTGTTGTGGGCGGACGATATGGAAACCGCGGTGGAAATGTGCTACGAATACACGCCGGCGGGCGGTATCTGTCTGTTGTCTCCGACCGCCAGCAGTTACAATCGATACAAAAGCTTTGAAGAAAAAGGCGACGCTTTCCAGCGTCTGGTCCGCATCCGCGGGGAAAGAGGCATCACATGAACCAGAACGACATCCGCATCATCCGGGAGCTTGCATCGCGTGTGGCCGATCTCGCCGGACTCCCGGTACAGGCGGAAAAGCGCGACATGTGGAAACGGCTCAATGCGCTCCAACCGGTCCGCCCGATGGTCCTGATCGACGAGATCCCCTGGCACGAAATGGACGTCGACGGGTTTTTAATATCCCGATGCGAAGACCCTTTCCTCCGCAGGATCGAGGGCGGTCTCCGCCGTACCCTCTATCGCTGGGACCATCTGCGCTGTGACATGGTCGTTGAGCCTTACATTGAAATCCCGCGCGCGATCGACAGCACCGGATTCGGCATCGAAAAAAGCGAGGACACCGCGGTCACCGACCAGAACAACTGGATTGTAGGCCATCACTACAAACCGCAGATCGAAACCGAGGAGGATCTCGAAAAGCTGGTCGTCCCGGTTCTCTCCGAAGACAAGGTGAAGAATGAGCAGCGGGAGGCCATGGCACGCGAGGCGCTGGGCGGGATTCTGGACGTCCGCATGACAGGTATGTATGTGTACAGCACCCTCTGGGACACCCTGGTCGAATGGATCACACCGGAAGAAGTCCTGATCGGAGTCGCGGAGCGTCCGGAGTTTCTGGAAGCCGCGATGGACAGATACGTCACAGTGTTTGAGGGGATGATCGACCAGGCAGAACAGAAGAACCTCCTGGACGACGCCCTCACCGTCTCCCACTGCTCGTACTCCTACACCTATGAGGATGAGTTTCCCCGCCACAAACCCGGTGAGAACGTATCCGCACTGCACTGCTGGACCGACGCTACCGCACAGTTGTTCGGCAGCATCAGCGCTGCCGACCACGACCGGCTGGAATTTCAGTACATCAAACGGATCTGCGCCCGGTTCGGGCGGGTCTATTACGGCTGCTGCGAGCCGCTGCACGATCGCATGCATCTGGTGCGCAAACTGCCCAATGTGCGCAAGGTGTCCTGCAGTCCCTGGTGCAACATCGACATCGCCGCGGAGAACATTCACGGGGATTTTGTCGCGGTCAACAAACCCAACCCGGCCTGGGTCGCGCAGGAAGGATTCGACACCGGGCTGATCGCCGCCGACCTCCGCCGCACCCGGGAAGCCTGTGCACGCAACCGGACCCCGCTCGAGTACATCCTCAAGGACATCAGCACCGTCAAATACAAACCCCGGCGCATCTGGGAATGGGCCGACATCGCCATGAAAACGGTCCTGGACGGCTGATGTGCCGTCCGGCTGGCCAACGGGCGCCCAGAAGAAGGAATCCGTATGGAACATCCGGAACTCGTAGAACAGATCCGCGCCATGCTGCCCCGGCAAACCGTCGGCCGTTATGATCTGCTGCCTGTGTTTTCGGATGCCGCGCTTTTCGACCGGATCGTGCGAACGCTGGCTTCACCGTATCGGAACGGGGTGGATCTGGTCGCTGCACCGGAGGCCATCGGGTGGATCCTCGGCACAGCGCTCGCAGGCCGGCTGGGGGCAGGGTTCCTGGGCATCCGCAAAGGAGGGCGTCTGCCCTATCCGCCGGAACTGCTCACTTCGGAATATTTTATGGATTATACAGGACAGGAAAAAACGTTCGAAATCCCCGCGGCACTCCGTCTGGACAACCGCCGCGTGCTGGTGGTCGACGAATGGATCGAGACCGGCGCGCAGCTTCAGGCGATGTGCGATCTGCTTGAACGCACCGGAGCCCGGATCGTAGGTGCCGCCTGTATCGGACTGGACGAAACACCGGTCACCGCGCGCTGGCTCCGGAGCGGCTGGCTGCACTGCATCGGAACCTCGTTCTGATCTGACTGTTCCGTTACCCATCTCTGAGGTGGAACCCCGGATTCGCTAAACGGTTACAGGACAGCTCGTTTTCCGGTACCAGTCGAGGATCGCATCCCGAGCCGGCATGCCGGTACCTGTCAGAGCCGCCTTGGCCGCGCCGCACGCCACCCCGGTACGCAATGCGAGAGCAAGCAACCCGTTCTGTTCCGATGCCCTGTCCGGGCGCCAGCCGGCATAGACCGCGAGCATACCACCCAGCATCGCGTCTCCCGCTCCAACCGTCGAACGCACCTCCACCTGAGGGGCGGCAAGCGCTATTTGCTCTCCCTCCGGGGCGGCCGCGACCGCTCCGTCTTCTCCCCGCGTGACCACGGCGATCGCGCCGGTACGCCGGGCAAGCATACTCGCGGCGTACGCACAGTCCGATTGACGGGAGAGCGGAATGGTCTGACCGAGAAGCGCATCCAGTTCGCGTTGATTCCACTTGACCAGATACGGGCGGATCGCTGTGAGCTTTTCCAGATCCAGCGATTCGCAATCCGTGCAGATCCGCACCCCTTCGGCAGACAAACGGGAAAGCAGGGTTGCGGTTTCTACCTGATCCATTCCGGGTGGAAAACGTCCGCTCACCGCCAGATACGACCCGGGACCGAGCGACTTTTCCAGCCGGTCGGCCATCATGCGGAATTCCGCAGGGAGTACTGCAGGACCGGCATGATTGATTTTTATGGTTCGTCCTGTCCGCCCGATCTGCAACGTCAGGTTGCGGCGCGTCTCCCCTGCGATTTCGGTCATGTCGTCGGAAACACCTTCTGCCGCCAGCCGGTTCCGGAGCGCTCGTCCGGTCTCCCCGCCTGCAAAACCCGCTGCAGGGGCATCGATCCCCAGCGCCCGGAGCAGGCGGGAGACATTGATTCCTTTGCCTCCCGGGTCGAGCCGTACCCCGCCCACACGGTTGATGCCGTCTTCGTGGAAGGACTCCAGCAGCCAGGTTTCATCGAGGGAGGGGTTGGGGGTCAGGGTAATGACGGGCACCGATGCCGGCATACAAACCTCCGCAGGATTTTGTCCGATATCACTATACGGGATCCTGCTTCAAAAGAGGAGCCGATTGTCTTTCCCCGCATAGACAGACCGGTCCGGAGCGGGATGCGCTCCGGACCGGTTGCCATGGATACGGGGGGTGTGATCCCGCACCCGGGAGGCTGATGAGATGTCTAAAGTCTTAGCGCACGACCGGTTCTTCGCCGTGGTATGCCGCGGTATACAGATCCATGATTTCGCTGATCAGCGGATACCGGGGATTGGCACCGGTGCACTGGTCGGAATGGGCGTTTTCGGACAGGGTCTCCAGTTTGGAGAAGAATACTGTCTCGTCCACACCGCACTCCCGGATGGAAAGCGGGAGCCCGAGGCGTTTCATGAGGGCACGCACGGCAGCGATCAGATGGGTGACGCTCTCTTTCGTGTCGGCGCCGCCCACCCCGATGGTCCGTGCTGCTTTGGCGTACTTCTGGTCTGCTACAAAGGTCCCGTATTTGGGGAACGCCGCGAACTTGGTGGGTTTGGAGGCGTTGTAGGCGATCACGTAGGGCAGCAGCACCGCGTTCGCGCGCCCGTGGGGGATGTGGTACTCGCCGCCGAGCTTGTGCGCCATCGAGTGGTTGAGCCCCAGGAAAGCATTGGTGAATGCCATACCGGCGATACAGGACGCGTTGTGCATCTTTTCGCGTGCCAGCGGATCCGCCTCTTCGAACGAACGCGGCAGGTACTCGAACACCATGTCGATCGCCTGGAGCGCCAGTCCGTCGGTGTAGTCGGACGCCATGACCGAGACATAAGCTTCCAGCGCGTGGGTGAGCACGTCCAGTCCGGTGTCCGCCACCGCGGCCTTAGGCAGCGACAGCACGAACTGCGGGTCGATGATCGCGACATCGGGGCGCAACGCGTAATCCGCGAGGGGGTACTTGATGTTGCCGTTTTTGCGGTCCGTGATCACCGAGAACGCGGTAACCTCGGAGCCGGTGCCGGATGTGGTCGGAATGGCAACAAACTTGGCACGCTGTCCGAGTTTGGGGAACTGAAAGGCACGTTTCCGGATGTCCATAAATTTGAGCCGCAATCCGTCGAATGAGGTTTCGGGGTGCTCATAGAACAGCCACATGCCCTTGGCCGCGTCGATGGCGCTGCCGCCGCCGAGCGCGATGATCACGTCGGGCTGGAACTGTTTCATCCGGTCGACCCCACGCAGAATGGTTTCGACATCCGGATCGGGCTCGACGTCGGAATAGATCTCGGAATGGACCGGCACCGCGCGGCGGCGGAGGTAATACAGGATACGCGAAACATAACCGAGTTTGACCATGGTCGGGTCGGTGACGATAAAGGCGCGTGTGATGTCCGGCATGTTTTCCAGGTACTGGATCGAATCGTTTTCAAAGTAGATCTTGGGGGGGATTTTGAACCACTGCATGTTGATCCTCCGGTGGGCCAGCCTTTTTTTGTTGACCAG